>JANPPB010000340.1:0-5645 GCA_031428295.1 Segetibacter sp.
GATGAATCCACAAGGTTTTACAAAACAAATTCCTCAAAATGAATACATATTTATGTCTAAGTGTGATACAAGCAATCGTTATTTTTTCAACAAACAATCGTCAAAATAACTATAAACGAAAGATGCAAATTCCTGCGTTCTACAAAGTATATGTCAGGCAATGTAAGGTTATGTTTAATTATAGTTTAGATACCTACAAATAGTCGGCGCCCATTGTAAATTAACAGAGCAGGCGATTGCTCACCTGCTCTATTTAATTTATTGTCTGCGTTACAATTATTTAATAACCAGGGTTCTGTTTCAACTTTTGGTTAGCATTAATCTGCGACTCAGGAATAGGAAAGAGGTTAACATGGTTACTTGCATCAGCAGGATGGAAAGTGAACTGTGCATTGTACCTGCCGAAACGTATTAAATCCTGTCTTCTAAAAGATTCGAAAAACATTTCCCTTCCACGCTCAGCCAAAAAGGTGGCAGCAGTCATTGTTGTATACGGGGTTACCCCACCATGTTGTGTTCTGATCTGGTTAACAAGTATGAGCGAAGTTGGGTCATCCCAATTACTCCCTTTCCGGGCCAATGCTTCGGCCTTTACTAACAAAAAGTCAGCATATCTAAAGATCGCCACATCGTTGCTAAGATCAGAAGTCATTCCATTATAAAACTGCCACTTATTAATGCGGGCGCCGGTTTGCCGCCATGCCCGGGGCTCTAACTCATTCATAAAAGGAGTAAAAGTGAGCGGCTTACCATCCGGATCCTCCAGGTCGGCAGCACCATCAATCAGGCGGGCACCAGCAGCGTCATTTTGCGGTCCCACTAAAAAGTTAGATAATCTCTTGTCAACTGTGCCGGTTGTTGGTGTTCCTTTGCTGTCCAAACCCACTACGGTACCCTGTGGACCGGGGTTTTGTGCAGGATCGATGTATGAATTGTAAAACTCAGCAACCGTTGCAAAACCGTTCCACGGTTGGGCAGTCATATTATATGTTTTCTGGCTTTCCTGGTGCAAGGTCTGATGATTCAAATTAAATCCTCTGGCATGCACCTGGTCAAAGGGAATAACAAAAATAAACTCGCTGGCGCCGGTATTATCCTTTACAAAATTGTCCTGGTAGTTTGTTGTAAGTGCATATTTGCCAGAATTGATGATTTCATTACAAGCTGCAATACACTTATCCCACTGTGGCGTGCCGGTGTATACTTCAGCATTTAAATAAAGTTTAGCAAGTGCTGCCTGACCTGTGTAATAGTTTACACGACCGTAAGTTGATTGATCTTTAGGTCCTGTTTTTGCCAGTTTGCCAACATTTTCAGTGATCTCCTTTTCAACGAAATCATACACCTGTTTTCTTGTACTATTAGCTGGCGGCACAATGTCTTTAAAGTCGGTGCTTAATGGAACATTACCAAAGTTGTCTAACAACCAGTAGTAGTACATGGCACGAAGTACCCGCAATTCTGATATGTACCCTTGAGACTGGGGTGTACCGACGGGCTCAAATGTTGCGATAAGCCGATTACACGTATTTACGCCAGCATACAATATATTCCATGTGCCATTTATTTCGGAGTCGTTTGGTCTGTAGGTATGCAATTTCAATCTAACCCAATGACCACCGTCTCCCCAATCTGCACCTCTCGTAGGTACAACAATCTCGTCAGTTGTTACTTCATTGGCATTGTTTATACCTCCTCTGAAACCATATAAGTTGGTATAAGCCGCACCCATTGCAGAAAGAAATTCCTTATCAGTCTTAAAAAACTGTTCAGTAACAACCTGGTCGAATAACAACTCTTTTTCATCGAGGTTGGTACAAGAGCCCACTGCGAGGAGGGCAACTGACGTGAATAAAGTTTTTGAAAAAATTTTCATATAGAAAGAATAAAATGATTTAAAAATTAAAATTAGAATCCTACATTAAACCCTAATGTAAATGATTTGGTTCTTACCCAGGTTTCTCTCCTGTCCACCCCGGGGGCCAACACGTTTCCGCCATCACTGTACCTTACTTCAGGATCAACGCCCGAGTATTTAGTGATAACAAACAAATTTTGCCCGTTTACAAATGCACGTATTGACTTAAATGCACCGGTTTTACTTAACGAGAAATCATACCCTAATGTAGCATTATCCAGTTTTACAAAAGATGCTCTTTCTACATGTTCACTGCTGAATTTCTGACCACCTTTTACTTTGGGATCGTAATACTTTGTTTTAACCACATTATACGTTGTTACGTTTGTAGCATTTTCGTAGAATGCACGATAGGTACTAACAAGATCATGACCAATAGAACTGCGAAGAAAGAAGTTCAAGTCAAATCTGCCATAGTTGAAGGTATTATTCCAGCCGAATTCAATCTTTGGTAATCCGTAACCTACCTGTGTTCTGAAAGCATTCTCATTGCCGGTTGTTCCTCCTTTACCATCATCAAATAGGTATCGGCCGTTTGCATCGAGGCCTTTATATATAGGACCCCAGATCAAACCAATTTTTTGACCAGCATAAGCACGGGTGATTTGTGTGGCCTCTTGTCCTGGTGTACCAAGGTTTGTTTCTCCAATGAATGAACCGGGAGCAATATCAGCACTTAAAGCAGCTAGCTTAACATTGTATGTTGAAAAGTTTCCACCCGTTTCCCAGGTAAAGGGCTTGTTTCTTAAAACTTTATAGTTAAGCGTTAATTCAAAACCACTGCTTGACATAGTACCCACATTCTTCCAGGTACGATTAGCAAGATTTGGGGGAACAGGAACGGTAACATTGAAAATGAGGTCAGTTGTATTTCTATCGTAATAATCCATTGTACCTGATAACTTGTGATTAAATAATGAGAAATCAAGACCAATATCAAATTCAGCTTTCTTCTCCCATTTTAAATCCGGGTTAGGGTTTTTGTTTGGTCCGTAGGGTTGAAGCCAAACATTATTACCTGCGTAGAAATCGCGGCCTGCCTGTGCACTTAAAGTGGGCAACGACAAGTACGATGATGGCGGTAAAGCACCTGTTATTCCGTAACTACCTCTAAGTTTAATCTGATCAACATTTGGTATCTCGAACAACCTGCTGATATCCAAACCGGCGCTTACAGCAGGAAACATACCCCACTTATGATTGGAACCAAATTGCGTTGATCCTTCTCTCCGTACTGTTGCAGATAGAAACGCAATATTCTCGTAGTTCAAATTAACTCTGCCAAAGAAAGCAGCTAACCTGCTACCATTTTTATAGCTGCCAACATTTGCCAGACCAGCAGAAAAATCCAGAGCCGTGCTAATATTATCGGCAGTTAAATCAGTAACAAAATTCCCTGCTCCAATACTGGTTCCCTGGTTAAGGAATTCCTGGTAAGAATAACCAGCAAGGGCATTTACACTAATGTTCTTAATCTTTGTATCATAGGTTAACGTGTTCTCGTATAACTGGTTGAAATTTTCGTCTGTAGCTTTAAATGCGTAGCCATTGCGTGCAAATCCGCTCACTCCTAAAAAATTCCTTGAGTGAAAAGAGGTACGCGGCAGCAAAGCAGTTCTAAAATTGTTTGAGGTCTGCTGAGCATATCTAACCAAAAACTTTAATCCGCGTATGATTTCATATTCTGCAGAACCTTGCAGATTAATCCGCTTTAGAATGCTATTATTCTTATTCTGTTCAAGTACAGCTACAGGATTGGCATAGTCAACAAAATTGCTTTCAAAATACCCTCCCCGGGCCAGGTCAAATTGGGGATTAGAAGATCTTACGGGAGCAGTTGGATTGAAAATAGTAGCGTACTTAAACGCTTCGGTAAAACCAAGTTTGGCATCTCTTCTTGAACTGGTGAGGTTTAAGTTTATAACCAACTTATTATTCAAAGCTCTTTGTGTAAGGTTTAGCCGGGCATTTACCTGGTTGAAACCTGTTTTAATTGCTACACCCTGGTTATCTCTATAGTTTACAGAAGCATTATAAGTTGTACCACTGGATCCTCCCGACATAGAAAGATTATGTGTTTGGGAAATTGCTGTTCTGCTTATTTGTTTATTCCAATCTGTCCTTGCACCATAGTCCGTTCCGCCAGCTTTAATAAATTCATCAGCAGAAAAATTAGGTGTGAACATACCGGGCGTTTCAGAAGTTACCGCTCCGCTATACATAATTGATGGAGGTCCGGATGTGCCTTTCTTGGTGGTTACAATTAACACACCTGCCGAACCCCGTGTACCGTAGATGGCTGCCGCAGATGCATCTTTTAAAACATCAATGCTGGCGATATCATTTGGGTCTACACTATTTAAATCGGCACCCACCTGGCCATCAATCACAACAAGTGGTTGGGTACCGGCACCTAAAGTGGAGAGGCCTCTTAACCTGATTGCAAATCCGCCATTAGGGTCACCACCAGGTCTTGAAATAGACAAACCCGCAACTTTACCCTGTAGCAATTGTGCAACGTTCGGCACATTTCCTTTATTGAACTCTTCTGCATTCACCGTAGTAATAGCACTGGTCACTTCTCTTTTTCGTTGAGTACCATAACCTGTTACCACAATATCAGTTAACATTCCCGATTCGGATACCAACTGCAGGTTGATTTGAGACTTGTTGCCCACGGTTTCCTCCCTAGTCTGGTAACCGACATAAGAGAAAACTAATACCGATTTTGAGTTGGGTACGGAAATGGTATAGCTGCCATCAGCAGAGGTTGTTGAGCCAATGGTAGAGCCCTTTATAAGTACGCTCACATTTGATAAAGGGTTGCCCGTATTATCGGTAACCCTGCCCTGGATATTGGCTCTTTGGGCAAAAAGCATATTTGCCAGAAAAACACAAATAAATAGCGCTGTTATACGCTTACTTACAATGTAAAAGTTCATCATACAGAAGTTTTTAATGTACAGTAATAAATGTTTGAAGAAAGCAATTTTCTATGCAGATGTATAGGAGAAAAGGTTATTCGGAAGTAGCTTATTAAAGCATAATTGTAAAGATAAAATTTTCATATGGCTTGTTTTAGATAGAACTTAAATTGTTAATCGTTATCATCCTTAGCAGGAAACCGGCATCTAAACATCTCTGTGGTACCAGGTAAAAATGCAATCGTTTTGTAATGGGTGTAATATATACACTTATCAGAATATTTAACAAATAAATTAAAAAAAATCAACCCTGTCAATTCTTACTTTAAATGTCGTTTATATCAATAAAACATTTCAATCGTTTGAAATAAAAAGGGTAACATGAATTATAGATTTTGAAACCGCATAAAGAGTTGTAATAATTTTAAAAACTACTTGCGTCTGCCGCAACGTTTACTGTACTTTTTATCAGGTGTTATCAAACGACCTCTCAACTGGTTTTCTATAAATGACTTTATAAAAAAAATGAAAAATGTATGCCTACTTTTACCTGCTCAATAAAACTATAAAAGCACAATAGTGCGACCCCGCAAGTCTGACCGGGGGAGCCGCAACGGGGGTTTCAGAAAAAATACCGCAGCCCGTTACCCGAAAAAGAATACAACATATTGTTGCTCCCCTCGACATTTCCAAACCCGTAATGATGTCTCGAATTTGATGTTTAGAAACGAAACCAACGTGCTTATTGAGAACAGGGATTGTATTGCTGAGTAATAATTTAGAAGCATGTTTTATGGATAAAA
>JANPPB010000341.1:0-4278 GCA_031428295.1 Segetibacter sp.
CGGAACCTTTACCACCTGTCCAATTTTTAAACCTGTCTGCAAAGTGCTACCATTAAAATCGGCTATGATTGCCGGAGGTAAATTGTAGGTTCTGCCTAAACTATACAAGGTTTCTTTAGGCAAAACTGTATGCGATACATACATACCTGGTGCGATGCCTTCCACATTAAAACCTGCCTTTTGTGCACTGCCTGTAATCGAAGAAATAAGAACAGCAAGTACAATCAAAATCCTCATCATTATTACTGGTTTAGGTTTATTAAATCCACTGCTTTTAAGTGGCCGCTAAGTTAAGGTTTTAAAATTCTCCACTCGGTTGGGTAGTAATTATTAACACGGTTGCCAAGTACTTTCATCCACCCTAAAGAAAGGTTTTTATATTGTGCCAATGCCCAGCCTTTATAATTGGTTTCTAATGCCAGGTCCCGCCGTTTTAAATATTTAAGCGCTTGCTCCTCATCCAGTTCAATATGCATCAGCTTTTTACTTGCCAATTGGCTTAGCGCCAACTCATGATGGGGTACCAGGTCCCTGCCTTTTATCGTTCCTATTGCCACACCCGATTTTCTAACATTCAATAATTGCCGTATGGTCGAAAACGCTTCCAACCGGTTTTTGTAAAAACCGATGATCGTTTCTTTCTGTTTAAAAAGAAAAAGTTCAGACGGATTTTCAAGCCATCTGCTTACGATTTCTGCATCACTTTTTTGAAGGGGCTGCAAAGGTTTGATTCGCCCCTCCCACTCTTCAGCTCCATCAATATTTCTAAAGCATGCTATAAAAAACCCTTCACCTTTTACCTTATCGGGATAAAAACGATACCCCGGTGCCTGGTGCTTTGGCGAGAATGTTTCAACTATACCCCACTCCTCTCTAAGTGGTAATTGTACGGGTATTAATCCATGTTCTTCTACCAGCCAATCACAAATAGTTTCGTCTTCGGCAACGCTGTAGCTGCAAGTACTGTAAATCAATAATCCATTGCCATTTAAAGTGGGCATAGCATCTGTCAAAATTCTTTGTTGCCGCATGCTGCAATGCGCCACATTTGCCTCACTCCACTCATCAATGGCATCAGGATCTTTTCTAAACAAACCGCTGCCACTACACGGCGCATCAACTACCATTAAGTCAAAAAAACCGGGCAGCTTTTTAAAATCTGCAGGATCGTTGTGTGTTACTGCAACATGGCTACTCCCCCATTTACTAATATTTTCAGCCAGTATGGTCACCCGGTTTTTAATCACTTCGTTAGACACTATAAAACTTTGTGGCAATGCCGCTGCCAATAAAGTACTCTTACCACCCGGAGCAGCGCACAGATCTAAAACATGGTTGGGCGCCTCAGCATCTTTAAATAAAAATTGAACGGCATAGTCTAAAAACATGCTGCTGGCTTCCTGCACATAATAAGCCCCGGCATGAAAAATAGGATCCAGGGTAAATGAAGGCCGCTGTGACAAATACCTGCCTGCTTTGCACCAGGGGACTGGTGTTTGAGCTATGTAATGGCAATCATCTTCTGTGCTATTTTTTATGTTAGGGAAGTTATGAACTGCCGCAATTTCCGGGTTGAATTTTCGAGGATTATATCTTATGGAAGTTACCTGTTCATTAGATTGATGCACTTCTATAAATGCGTTCGCATCAAAGCCGCGCACTTCTTGCAACGATGCAAGCAACTGGTGGGGTATTTCTTTTGGCAAAATTAATATAGGATTTTACTGCTCTGTCCATAACCATCAGCTTCCTTTCTTCTCCAGTTCAGGGTATTTTATTCCCAGTTGTTCCAGGTAGGTTTTATACTTTGATGGATCATAATAAAATTTCTTTAAAAGCGGCCTGAACTGATCCATTGTCTTCTTATTAAGGTTGATGGCCGGAGGCGTATTGGCTTCAATAAAGGAAACATACTTAACCTCTTTAGTTTGAACATTCTTATGATAGTCCCATGCATCTGCAATGATTTTGGGATCTGTAAACATATCGAGCAACGTTGAAGCGATTACTTTGCTTCCTGCAACAACCCCCTTGTGTGCAATAGGTGTAGCCATCGATATGGCATTGGCCCAATGGTGACCCGGCATACCGGGAATATTGGAAGGATAATTGAGCACCACCGTTGGTACATTCCAGGCAATATCGGCAATATCATCGCTACCAGCACCCCACGAAAATTGAACAGGTCCATTTAATGTATCAAGCTTTGTTGAGAGGCCGTTTATGGGTTCGCCGGTCTGTGTTTTCTTTGGTGCGTTTACCAGCTTTTGGACCGCCCTCGCCAATTGCTGATCAGAAGAATCCCAAATTGGCATACCCACTTTTAGTATGTTATTATGTACCGCTTTAGCTATCGATTTATTAAAATGTCCGGGCCAGGCTGTACCCAATAATTGATAGGATACCGTTGTGCCTGTCATGGTTGCTACCGACTTTGCATACAAGACTGCATCGTCGTACATAGCCTTAATATCTTCGTAATTTCTTTCTCTTAAATAATACCAAACTGCTGCCTTAGATGGTACTACATTGGGTTGGTCTCCTCCATCCGTAATTACATAATGAGAGCGTTGCGTAGGCTTCATATGCTCTCTTTTAAAATTCCAGGCAATATCCATTAACTCTACAGCATCCAGTGCGCTCTTTCCACGCCATGGTGCTCCTGCAGCATGAGCAGCACTTCCTTCAAACTTAAATTCTACCGATACCAGGCCGTTATTGCCTGCGTCGCCCCACGATACATTCATGTTGCTACCAACATGGGCAAAAATGCAAGCATCCACATTTTTAAAATAACCATCCCTTACATACCACGCTTTCGAACCCACCAACTCTTCGGCTACGCCAGGCCACAACATTAAGGTGCCCGGTATCTTTTCGCGTTGCATAATATTCTTCACTTCAATAGCAGATATAATCATTAGCGGCAAGCCGGAATTATGCCCTTCACCATGTCCGGGGCCATCTTCCACAATCGGTTCCTTATACGCAACACCCGGCTTTTGCGAGGCTTTGGGTATGCAATCAATGTCGCTTCCTAAGGCAATTAAGGGTTTGCCGGTACCCCATTTTGCTATCCATGCAGTTGGTATGCCCGAAATGCCATACTCAATTGTAAAACCATTTTCTTTTAAAACATTTGTCAGGTAAGCTGATGTTTCTGTCTCCTGAAATCCCAGTTCAGAAAAGCTAAAAACCATATCCACCATTTCCTGTGCGGTCTTGGCATTCTTGTCTATTGACTTTTGTACCTCACTTTTTAACCTCTCTATTTTTGGGTTAGGTGCCGGGTTATTTTGTTGGGCACTTACGCTGCCCCAGGTGGTTATTATAAAAAGTAGCCAGGTTAATTTAGTGTGGTGCATAATTTTCTATTGTGTTATGATAGGAAAAAATAGAGGTTTCCGGTGAGGTAAAAATATTGAGAAGAGGTTTAACCAGCGTTAACATTCGCTATAGAATTTACAACTAATGACCCAGCTATCGGGATGACGCTATCCTTATAATGCTTTTATTTCGGCAACCAGTTTTTGCAACACGCCTTTTGCATCGCCAAATAGCATTGAAGTTTTGGGTTGGAAGAAGAGCATGTTTTCAATTCCGGCGTAGCCGGGTTTCATACTGCGTTTGTTTACAATTACCAGCTTTGATTGCTCCACTTCCAATATAGGCATACCATAAATTGGTGAGGCCGGGTCGGTCTTAGCAGCAGGGTTTACCACATCATTAGCACCAAGTATTAACACCACATCGGCCGATTTAAATTCTTCATTTGCCTGCTCCATTTCCAGCAATCTTTCATAATCAACATCGGCTTCGGCAAGCAGCACGTTCATATGCCCCGGCATCCGACCGGCCACAGGATGAATAGCATACTTCACCTCCACCCCTTTTTCTTCCAACATCTTTTCCAGTTCGTGACACACATGTTGCGCCTGGGCCACAGCCAAACCATAGCCAGGCACTATCATTACTTTGGCTGCATAACTCATAACCACAGCCGCATCGTTGGTACTAATTTCTTTATAGGCTCCGCCTACTTGTCCGGCAGTTGATACATTACTGCCTCCAAAGGAACCTAACAATACATTCCATAAACTCCTGTTCATGGCCTTGCACATTAATATGGTTAGCAATGTACCTGCAGCACCCACCAAAATACCTCCCGTTAGCATCACCTGGTTGTTGTATAAAAATCCCCCGCATGCGGCAGCCACACCAGTAAACGAATTGAGCAAAGAAATAACTACAGGCATATCCGCCCCACCAATTGGTAAC
>JANPPB010000342.1:0-1520 GCA_031428295.1 Segetibacter sp.
GCTTTACCCGTGCATTTTCCTGTAATAATATTTTGCTGCTTGCGGCCAGTGTTTTGCCATCTTTAGCAACAGCAAATAAGGTAAAAGCATCTTTGTCGCCCATGTATTTATCGTAACCTGTGCTGGCAAATAAGAAAGGTGCTGATGGCTTTTGGGCAATCTCCTGCAGCCGTGCACTCATCATAGCATTAAACAATTGCCTTATTATGGATGCCCGGTATTGTATATCGGTTTTGTCCTCAGGTATAGAGGGTTGCATGTACAGTAATTGAACAATGCTGTAAGGCTGTTCAGGATCGGTTACAATGGTGGTATACGTTTCTTTATGCGATGGTATTCCAAACTTTTTGCGTGGCGAAGGATTGACCGGTTTTGGTATAGATGAAAAATGTTGTTTGATCAATTCTTCCACTTGTTTTACGTCAACATCACCCACAACAATTACCGCTTGTAAATCGGGCCTGTACCAGGTATTGTAAAACGATTTTAAAGTTTGATAGGTAAATGTTTCCAGGTTTTTTTTTGTACCAATGGGCAAACGGTTGGCATACATCGATCCCTTTAATATTACAGGGAAATACTTCTTGCGCATTCTTTCATCGGCACCCTGGCCAAGCCTCCATTCTTCAATAACTACCCCACGTTCTTTATCAATTTCAGTAGCCTCAAAAGTTACATTGTGTGCCCAATCCTCCAGTATTTGAAATCCTTTTTTAAACACATCTATGCTGTCCGTAGGCAACTGCAATTCATACACGGTTTCATCAAAACTTGTATAAGCATTCAGATCAGCGCCAAACTGCACACCGCTTTTTTCAAGAAAATCAACCAGCTCTTGTTTTTTAAAATTCTTTGTTCCATTAAAGGCCATGTGCTCTGTAAAATGCGCCAGTCCAAGCTGTGCTTCATTTTCCAATATTGACCCTGCATTTACCACCAATCTTAATTCGGCACGGTTGGCAGGTTCCTGGTTTTTTCTAATGTAATAGGTAAGTCCATTAGCCAGTTTTCCAACGGTAACCTCAGGCGAAACCGGTAATGCTTTTTGGGCGTGGCTTTTAGCAAAAAATGCAGGTACAATGGCAATTATTAAAAGCGATCTTCTTAAAAATTGAATCATGATGATTGGTTTATTCAAATGAGTTTGTAATGTGCTTCAAAAAAAAGCATAATAACTATAGGTAACTATAAATTAGATGAAATTAGCTGAATTTTAAGGTCTCTTCCTGCATAAGTCTTGCTATACTTTTTGGCCTGTAACAGCAACATAACCCGGAATGGTTACAAAACGTTTTTTGCTATAATGCTTAAAACCTGCCTGAAATTGCCATTGTTTTATCTCATCCAGGCTCCATAAGCCGGAAGTACTGCTCATGGCAAAAAAGAAATCTCCCACAGCACTCAACATGTCATTATTTAAGGTGATGCCGCCAGGTCGCAGCACTTCCAGTATGGTAAAATAACCACCGGGCTTTAAGGCTTTGTAAACCTTTTCTGCAACCAGCAAGTTCTCTTCATTC
>JANPPB010000343.1:0-6718 GCA_031428295.1 Segetibacter sp.
GCAACGTAGAATTTTTTACGCTTTGCTTATGAGCACACTTGGTATGGCTTCGCAGGTGGTTTTAATTATAGTTTGAATGCGTATCTTCTTTTTAATCAACAAATGCTTACAGCTATGGAAACAATTCTTGCCCCTGAAAATACTTATAGCCAAACAAACGACTTTTTGCCGTTACAGGGCACTGACTATGTAGAGTTTTATGTAGGAAACGCCAAACAGGCTGCTAACTTTTATAAAAATTCTTTTGGCTTTGAAAGCCTTGCCTACGCTGGTCCTGAAACCGGGCTGAAAGACAAAGTGAGTTATGTGATCAGGCAGAACAAATTAACCTTTGTTCTAACCACTCCATTACGCACCGATAATGAAATAGCAGACCATATTTATCGCCATGGCGATGGGGTTAAAGTGCTTGCGTTACAGGTGGACGATGCTACCAGTGCCTGGGAAGAAACCACTAAGAGAGGTGCAGATAGTTACATGGCCCCACAGGTATTAAAAGATGAGTATGGCGAAGTTGTTTTGAGTGGCATTGAGACTTACGGCGATACTGTTCATCTTTTTGTAGAGCGAAAAAATTACACCGGATTGTTTATGCCAGGCTTTGTAAAATGGCAAAATAGGTGTAAGCCACAATCAACCGGTCTTTTATACGTTGATCATTGTGTAGGAAATGTTGGATGGAACCAGATGAATGTGTGGGTTAAATTTTACGAGGATGTCATGGGTTTTAAAAACATTTTGTCTTTTGACGATAAGGATATCTCTACCGAATATTCGGCGCTCATGAGTAAGGTGATGAGCAATGGAAATGGCTTTGTAAAATTTCCGATTAACGAACCCGCAGAAGGCAAAAAGAAATCGCAGGTAGAAGAGTACCTGGAGTTTTACCAGGGAGAAGGGGTGCAGCACATTGCCATAGCTACCCACAACATTGTTGAAACTGTTAGTGAATTACAAAGCAGGGGAGTGGAGTTTTTAAATATACCAGCAAGCTATTATGAAACGGTGTTAGAAAGGGTGGGTACAATAGATGAAGACCTGGAACCGTTAAGAAACCTGGGAATTTTAATTGACCGCGACGAGGAAGGTTATTTGTTACAAATATTTTCAAAACCCTTGCAAGACCGGCCCACCTTATTTTTTGAGATCATTCAACGTAAGGGAGCAAAAAGTTTTGGCAAGGGAAATTTTAAAGCATTGTTTGAAGCGTTGGAAAGAGAGCAGGACTTAAGAGGTAATTTATAGGTGAATAACGTTGCAGCGTCTAATCATTTTATACACTTTAACTTATATTGTGAACATAGATTTATAAGATTGAAATATTTTTGGACTAATGAAAAATTTATTGACTCTCTTGTTTTTTGCGCTTTCAACGGTTGGTATGGCACAGCCCAGCTTTTTTGATTATCAAAAAACCTACCCAAGGGTGGCCACGGCTATTAAGTTAAAAGATGACTCATTAAAAAAACAATTTATTGCCAAAGGTTTGGAATGGCCTGTCAGGCAAATGTATATCCGCTCGTTTAAATACGATAGTGAGTTGGAAGTGTGGGTACGAAGCAGCAACAAAGAAGCTTATAAATTATTTAAAACCTATAAGGTTTGTGCTCTGGCAGGTGGCATGGGCCCCAAACGCATTGAAGGCGATTACCAGGTACCTGAAGGATTTTACTACATCAATGAGTTTAATCCAAACAGCAGTTACCATCTGTCGTTAGGCATCAATTATCCTAATGCTTCCGACAAAGTTTTAAGCGATAGTGTTAAGCCGGGTGGCAATATCTACATTCATGGAAGCTGTCTTACCGTAGGTTGTATTCCCATCCAAAATAACCAGATTGAAGAATTGTACGTTTTGGCTGCCAATGCAAAAGCGCAGGGACAGGACTTTATCCCGGTGCATATTTTCCCAATTAGATTTAATAACCGTAAAAGCTTTGAATACTTTGCCCGTGCCACCAAAGACGACCAGGATGTACAACGCTTCGCAATAAAAATTAAAGAAGTCTACGATTTTTTTGAAGATAAAAAGAAACTTCCTCTTATTTTAGTTGATCCCAGGGGGGAATACATTGTAATGTTGTAAAAGAGTGCTTGAATCATTTATCCGTGATGAATGTTTATTACACCAACCACTTTTTAAAATAGATTAATGCGGTTACGGTAGTTCAATCATAAGGTACTGCTAAAAACTATTCCATCATTTGGTACACCTCAAATATCGATTGATATTGCTTATCTATTCAAGCATACACATGACGAAACTTGCTTCTTTACTTTGGATACTCGTTCCCATTTTTTCTTTTTCACAACAGGGCTATACTTACCTAACTGACCTGATAAACATTAAAGACGACCAGGTTTCAATTACGCTTCAAACGCCTGCTATCTCTACTGATACGATTATTTACTCTTTTCCAAAGGCTATACCCGGCTCTTATGCCATAAAAGATTTTGGCAGATTTATCAAAGATTTTAAAGCTTATAATAAAAACGGTAAGCAACTGCCGGTTGATAAACTCAATAACAACCAATACCAAATTAGGCGTTCAAAATCGCTGGTCAGCATTCATTATTTGGTTAACGATACCTGGGATAACAACCACCCGAATTTTGTATTTCAACCCGGCGGATCTAACATTGAAGAAGGCAAAAATTTTGTGATCAACAACCATGCTTTCTATGGCTACTTCGAAGGATATAAAAATCTGCCAATAACTTTAAAATTCACCAGGCCAGTTAACTTTTACGCCAGTACCAATTTGCAAGTCCGGCAAAATGCTGATGGAGTTGATGTACTGCAAGCCACCAATTACAACTTCCTGGCCGACAACCCAATCATTTATAGCCAGCCCGACACCACATCATTTCTTGCCGGAGATTCACGAATTCATATATCCGTATTCTCAGCTACCGGCAAAGTAAACAGTGCCCAGGTTGCCTCTTATTTAAAACCGCTTTCCAAAGCGTTGCAAACATTTTTCAAAGGCTTACCGGTTAAGTCGTACCAGTTTCTATTTTATTTTGACAAGCCTGAAAACGCTATGGGAGAAACCAATGGTGGTGGCTATGGTGCTTTGGAACACAATTACTCCTCTTTGTATTACCTGCCCGAAATTGGTATGGAAAGCAGGGTCAAATCTATCGTAACCGAAGTGGCGGGTCACGAATTTCTGCATATTCTTACCCCCCTTAACCTGCACAGTGAGGAGATTGAAAATTTTGATTTTATCAATCCTGAAATGTCGGAACACCTTTGGCTGTATGAGGGCGTGACCGAATATTTTGCCAACCTGGTGCAAGTACAAAGCGGCTTATTATCGGAGAAGGAATTCTTTCGCAACATGAAAGAAAAAATGGAACAAGCCAAAGAATTTGGCCAGTTCTCCATGACCGAAATGAGCAAAGGTGTGTTGACCGAAGCTTATAAATCAAAATACAACAGCGTTTATAGCAAAGGTGCTTTACTGGGGTTTATGCTCGACTTATACATCAGGGAAAAAACCAACAATATTATTGATCTTAAAACAGCCATTCAAAAATTAGCGCAACAGTATGGCCCCAACAAGCCATTTAAAGATGCAGATTTTTTCAAAGATCTGATAGGTGTAACGCATCCTGATGTAACCACATTTATTGAGAATTATATTGTTGGTACTCAGCCTTTGCCATTTAAAGAAATGCTCGCTACCATTGGTTATGACTATGCTCCCTTAGAAAGTAAAGTAACGTATAACATAGGCCAAAAGCTGGGTTTAAAGTTTGATGATCCAACCAAACAATTTGTGTTTAGCGAGGTGGGCAATAATGCCCTTTTACTAAAAAATAATGATGTGTTGCTGAGTGTAGAAAACATCACCGTTACCCAGGAAAATTTAAACGATTTATGGGAAAAGTACTTTCAATATAATTTCAACTTGCCCGAATTATCTGTGGTTGTTTTACGGGATGGGGAGAGGAGGGCATTGCAGGGTAAATTATTTAAGGGAAGAGTAGATGTAAAAAATTACCTGGCACCCATGGATGCTGTTTCATCAGCCCGGGAATCGAACCTGAACAAATTGGTAAAGGGCTAATGTGTTTCAGCCAATGCATAACATGCCTTAATTTTTGTACAATACCTGTACAGTCTCCGGAGTTTTTTGAATCAATTCAATCTTTTTGCCAACGATCATTGATTGTAAGACTTCCTCGGTATAATGTCTTATGGTTAAAAGCGAGAGACCTTTTTCCACTTGTACATCAAAGAGAGTGCTGGCAGATGCTGCCAACTGGTCAATCTTCTCCGCATGGTCGTCAACACAAATTTGTATGTTGATGGCTCCTGTTTGAATAAGGTTAGGCTTTATGTGAAGCGAATTAAAAATCTGGTACAACCTGCTCATCGGTTCCTCACCAACAAACGAAAAGTCCTGGCTGCTCAAAAACACGTTTACCTGGTTGGGTTTTACAATCTTAATGGGAGGGAGGTTTTTAGCATTTTTCTTACTAATGACTGTGCCCTGCAAGTCGGGGTTGATAAAGGATTTTACATACAAGGGTATATTTTTGTTTTGCAGCGGTTTAATGGTTTTAGGGTGGATAACCTGTGCTCCGTAATATGCCATTTCGATCACTTCAAAATAACTCAGCTCACTCAAATAGGTAGCATCCTCAAATTCTTTGGGGTCAGCACTCATTACACCTTCTACATCTTTCCAAATGGTTAGGCTTTCGGCTTCAAGAATATTAGCAAAAATGGCTGCTGAGTAATCGCTCCCTTCACGACCAAGCGTGGTACTTTCATTTGCATCGGTACTTCCAATAAACCCCTGCGTAATAAAAATGGACGAAGTTCCCCCTTGCTCCGCAAAAAATTGTTTAATGTTATTTGTGCTGATCTGCCAATCTACCTCAGCATCTCTAAAATTATCGTCAGTCCTTAACAGGTCGCGAACATCAATTAACCGGTTAATAACACCAGCCTCGTTCAGATAGGCACTCATAATACACGTACAGAGTAATTCGCCTATGCAAACAATCTGGTCGTAATAATAATCGTAATCTCTAACGGGTTTATCGTGTAACAACCATTCAACTTCGGTAAAATAATTTACCAGTTCTTCAAGGGTTTTGTTATAGTGCGTAACCAATAGGTATTTTGCTGTAGTCAGGTGGTTTTGCTTAACCAGTTCAAATAACTTCAATGCATCGTCCTGTTTGCCTGCAAAAAATGCTTCGGCAACTTTTTCAAGGGCATTGGTGGTTTTACCCATTGCCGAAATAATGACCATCAAAGGTTCGTCTATTTTACTTTTTAAAATGGCGGCTACATTTTTAATTCGATCTACACTATTTACACTTGCCCCGCCAAACTTAAAAACCTTCATGGTGATACTATTTAAAATTAACCATTGAAAAAACGGGCAAATATAGTAAGAGAAGTTGCTGCTACCGGAAAGCTGTTGAACACAAGAATGGAAAATGCTGTGGGCATCATGCTGTTTGCATATAGAAGTATATGCAGCAAAGGTTATGACTCAAATATATCTGAAACTAACCTCATATTAAACATGTAATACTTGCCTTTGCCACTATTTTAGATACTTAAATACAGTTTTCTTATAAACCTCCAGGTCGGGCTCAGTGGATATTTCATCAAAGCGTTCCGCTATGCCTGCTTTAGAAATTCTTGCCAGTACAACCACACCTCCCTGTATAATAGTACTCTTTGCCAGAGTAAACACCTTATCTAATACAGCAATATCATTAATCATTTGCAACTCCTCCACTTTGGCAACATCAATCATAAATTCCCGTTCATTCATACAATTCGTTTAAATGCTTCAATTAAAATGTTATGCGTTAAGCTGTCAGCCTTGATATTTATACATCAAATGTTCTCTTTTTGTTGAGACGGTACCGATTCTAAACCTTACTCTAAATTCAAACATCACAGATATTTTATTAAATAAAAGTGTTTCATTTTATGCTGAAAAAATTAAGATTTCTACCCTATAAAATTGGACTGCTTTACCCCAAAATACTGGGTAAAAAAAGGTACATTTGCCAACCTTAAAATACCATTTGCAACTGTACTGCAAATAAACCTAAAATATAGTATTACATATAAATGGAAGATAATTTACAGCCGCTCGAAACCAGCGATAATGACCGGATAATCCTGGTAAATATTGAAGAGCAAATGAAAACGGCTTACATCGATTACTCGATGTCGGTAATTGTAGGGCGTGCATTACCCGATGCCCGTGACGGTTTTAAACCGGTACATCGCAGGGTTTTGTATGCCATGAACGAATTGGCAAACAACAGCAATCGTCCCTATAAAAAATCAGCCCGTATTGTAGGTGAGGTAATGGGTAAATACCATCCTCACGGTGATGCCTCCATTTACGACACTCTTGTGCGTATGGCACAAGAATGGACCATGCGTTACACCATGGTTGACGGTCAGGGTAACTTTGGAAACCAGGATGGTGACCAGCCGGCAGCTATGCGTTATACCGAAGTAAGGCTGGAGAAGATTGCAGAAATGATGCTGGATGATATTGAAAAAGAAACCGTAGACTTCCAATTCAATTTTGATGATAGCTTAAAAGAGCCAACCGTATTACCAACACGTATTCCTCAGTTACTGGTTAACGGTAGCAGTGGTATTGCAGTTGGAATGGCAACCAACATGTTACCTCACAATTTAAGCGAAGTAATAGATGGCTGT
>JANPPB010000344.1:0-3256 GCA_031428295.1 Segetibacter sp.
CGGGGCAAAAGGTGGTAGTCCCCTGGGCCAAATAAATTATGGCTATCAGGTTCCGTGGCAGCAAGCCAAACAAATGGATGATGATGCTTTGAGTATTATGAATGGAAAGCCTATGCTTGTGCCGGGAGAGGAAGGTTTGAGGGATATAAGAATAGTTGAAGCAATATACAAAGCTGCTACATCTGGCAAACAGGTTAAGCTGGTTTAATAATCAGGCTACCCCAATAAATGTGATAGAATAATACCGGTTGCTACGGCAGCATTCAACGATTCAGCACTGCCTTTTTTGGGTATGGTAACAGGGTGCGTTATAAAAGATAACACATCACTTCTTATTCCTTTCGATTCATTACCAATCACTAAAATTCCTTCCTTCATTTTTTCAACCTCATATACATTTTTACCGTTAAGCAGAGCTCCATATATTGGTACCTCAACACCTGCAAGCCACTCATTCAAGTTGGTATACCAACACTGCACCCTGGTTATACTACCCATAGTTGACTGCACAACTTTAGGGTTATAAATGTCTACGCAATCCAAACTGCAAACCAGTTGTTTTATACCAAACCAATCGGCAATACGCAAAATGGTTCCCATATTTCCGGGGTCCTGTATTCCATCTAAAGCAAGTATGCATTGGTTTTTAACTACAGGTTCGCTGACAGGTAATATTTGCCTGGCTATTAGCAATACCTGGTTAGGCGTTTGCAACTGGCTAATCTTTTCCAGCTCTACCGGCGATATTTCGGTTACGGGAAATGAATGTGTTTCCTGGGTATCAATCCAATGTTTTAAACCGTAAATGTGAAGTATATCTACATTGGCCAAAACCAGTTCCTGCACTAATTTTGGACCCTCGGCCACAAACACTTTGTCAGCGTTGCGTTGTCTTTTGTGGCATAAAGATTGAATATATTTAACTTCGTTTTTACTCAGCATTTCATTTATGTTTCAACCGAAGAAGCCTGCAAATATCTCTCTTTTCTCCATCTGCATGGCGCTAATATTGTTTGCATCGTGTACGGTTGTTAAGCAATATCCTACAAACAAACCTTTCGTTTTTAAAAACAGTATAAACGTTGACGGCAATATTTCGAAAGATGAAAAAAAGCGGCTTGAACTGGACTTACAAAATTACTGGGACGACAGCCTGAAAGTAAAAATGGTGACCCAGTTTGGTATAAGAACTGTTATCCGAAACCCAAACGTATATGATAGTTCGGCCATCAATTCTTCCATCGCATTCATGCGTAGCTTTCTAAACTCTCAAGGGTATTATGACGTAATTCTAAACGATACTATTAATATCGACACGGTCAAAACCCAGCTTCGTACAACGGTATTAATGAATGTACAACTTGGCAAAAACCTCACTATTGATTCGCTGGCTTTTAATTTTAAAAGCCCCGCCCTGCAAAAAATTGTGGTTGATAACGATAAAGAAACGCAACTAAAAAAAGGAAGGCCATACTCAAAACAAATTATTGCCACAGAACTTGACAAACTGGTTACATTGTTTAGAAAGAATGGTTATTATAAACTGAACAGAGAAGACCTGGTGGCTGTTGTGGACACTACAGATATTTCGTTGCTCGAAATAACCCTGGACCCATTTGAACAGGCTCGACAGATTGCTGAAGCTTCAGAACGAAGGCGTTTAAATCCAACTGTTGATGTGACAATAAGGGAACGGGACACTACTGAAGCCTTTTCGAAATACTATATAGGTAATGTGTTTTACTATCCGCAGGCCAGGATTAATGACCTTCCGGATTCATTGATGCAAATGGATTTTAATATTGTTTTTACAAGGGGAAATAAGACGAGCAAACAAAACAGTCCATTCATACATTTTAAACCCCTGGATGAGCATACCTACCTGCAAAAAGGGTTGCTGTACAATGAAGAAAGATATTTTAAAACGGTTAATGCTCTTAGCCAATTGGGCACATGGAACCAAATAGATGTGAGAACAAGGGAAATTACAGATACCATTCATACTCTTATCCCCGGAGACTCTTCAATCGCTGCGCAAGTCCGGGTCGATTCGATTAACATGCTCAACTTCCATTTCTTTTTAACGCCTGCACAAAAATATGCTATCAGTACCGACCTGGAAGTAAGTCGTAACAGCGGAACCATTTTAAATGGTAACCTGTTGGGAATAGCCAACAATATCACGCTTCGCAACCGAAATGTTTGGAGAGAAGCCATTCAATCGGGTACCATTATTAGAAACGGAATAGAACTTTCGCTGGCGAACAACACTCCACTTCAAACATTTCAATCAAGTTTCTCCCATACGCTTAGTATCCCACGTTTATTGGCACCCTGGCAGTCTAAAAGGATACAAAGACTGGATGCTTACAAGACTGTTTTCAACTTTGCTGCGGCATATACAGAACGTCGTAATTTTTTCAGGTTGCGGTCAGTTGTAGGTTCGTGGGGATACGAATGGAAAAAGAAAAATAATATTTGGCTATACAAACCTCTAAATCTTGAGTTGTATACTTTGGATACTTTAAAGGGCCTTGTTGCAGCTTTTGAAAAAAATCCTTTTTTACGTACCGCATTTAATACTGGTTATGTAGTGAGCCAGACCCTCACATTTAATACCACCTTTGCCGGTAGCAAACCAAATGTTAGCAACTATGTTCGTATTTCGGTTGAAGAGGCAGGTGGACTGCTGGGTTTCATCAGGAGTTTTCATAACAAGCTTTACAGGTATATAAAAACTGAAGGCGAGTTCAGGCAATTGCGGAGTTTTAGAAAAACAGCCCTTGCCTACCGGTTTTTTGGAGGCATAGGTTATAATTACAGTAATGACCCAAAAGTTGGTCAATCACTACCCTTTTTTAAACAGTTTGTTGCAGGGGGCCCTAACAGTATGCGAGCCTGGCCATTAAGACAACTGGGACTGGGTTCATCGTTGGTGAGCGATACCTCCACTACCTTTAAAGACCGTTATGGAGACATACAACTAGAGATGAATTTTGAATACCGCTTTCCTATTGCAACCATCAGCAGCGTTAAGATTGGCAGCGCAATTTTTACTGACATTGGCAACATTTGGAACTTGAAAAATACTGTAACCAATGCCAACAGCAAACTTACCTGGAACCGCTTTGCACGTGACATAGCTATTGGTGTTGGCTCCGGTCTTCGTTTCGATTTTAATTACTTTCTCGTACGCTTCGACTTTGCTTTTAAGGTTAAAGATCCTGCACGCATAAAAAATAACGGCTGGATAAAC
>JANPPB010000345.1:0-27699 GCA_031428295.1 Segetibacter sp.
AGCTCATGAAAGCTTTCATCTTTAAAACCCATCATGTGGGCAAGATTGCCGGACCAGTCCAGCAAACCATCGGGTTGTATATGTTGGTTGTTTTTATATTTTCTGCGGTAGATGTAGGCAGCTATTCGGGGCAACCGGGCAATCAGGTCCATAGCATCGTCGAACATTGGATCCCAATAATCTTTTTTGTTCAAACCCTCAGCGTACATCCTTGCAAAATTGCTTTCGGTTTGCAGTGCCATGATGCCTACAACAAACATGGTCATAGGGTGGGTATGCAATGGCAGAGCGTCTATAGTTGCAAAAACGTGATTGGGTACATGGCTGCGGCGTTGCCAAATACCACTAATGTGCTCAGCATCTTGTTGTGTGGGCAATTCGCCCAACAGCATCAGGTAAAATAAGGCTTCGGGCAATGGTTCGCTGCCACCTTCAGCCTTTGGTAATTTCTCCTGTAATTCAGGTATGGTATAGCCCCTGAAGCGAATACCTTCCTGGGCATCTAATAAACTTGTTTCGGTAACCAGGCCTGTTATGCCACGCATGCCCTGGTAAATCTGGGAGAGCGTTACCTCACCTATCACTTTGTTGCCATGGTCTTTTAGTAGTTGCTTAATGTCTGCGTTTGCTTCGTCAGCCTTTGCTTTAAACTTATCTTTTAAAATACCCATGACAGTCAAAGTGTTTTTAAGAAATTAATTAAATCAATACCTGCGTTGTTACAAAAAGTAAAACCCCTTTATGGGAGGGGCTAAGTTAAAACAACTTGCATACACAGCAAAAGTATATCGATGTAGTTGGGCTAAATATTAATAAATACTATTTGGGTGCCCGCCTGTAAAACCAAATGGCTACAAAGGTAAAAATGATATTGGGCAACCAGGCTGCCAACATAGGAGAAAGATTTCCTTTTACTGAAAATATGGTCGAGAACCGGTCAGTTAAAATAAAAATAGCTGCTGTTATAAAACCTATGGCCAGGTGTATACCACTGCCCCCCCTAACCTTACGGCTGGCCACTACCACACCAATCATAGTTAGCAATAATACTGCAGCAGGGGTGGCATCGCGACGGTAACGCTCCACTTTTAAAGCATTCAACCCCTCGGCACCCCGTTGTTCTTCAAGAGTAATATAACGATCCAGTTCAGGGGTTATTAGTTTGTCTTTTGCATATTCGTCCCGCTTTAAATCGAAAGGTTTAAAATTAAAATTCATTACCCGGTTGGGTGTCATGGTTACTTTTTCTTTAAGCCCGTTAATGGTTCGTTCAATAATGTTGTCCAATATCCATTTTCGTTTGGCCGTGTCCCAACGAATGTTTTCGGCTCTTAAATTATAGGTTACCTGGTTGCCCTTTATGCGCTGCATAAAGAAGTTGCTTCCTGCTTTAGCAGCCGTATCGTAATTGACACCCGCATAGGTAAATGAGTCGATGCGAATGTACAGGTTGCTTCGCTTTGACATAAGGGGGTTGTAGGTTGAGTTATTGTCGATATAATTTGCCTGGAAGTTAACCCGGATATCGTTGGCTATCGGAATGACATACTGGTTGGCAAACCATAAAATACCAGCCAGGAACAGGCCTGCTACAAAAAAGGGACGGAGAAAACGGTTGAAGCTTATACCACTGGCAAGTATTGCCACGATCTCGCTTCGACCAGCCATTTTAGAAGTAAAAAATATGACTGCTATAAATACAAACAAAGGAAACAGCAACGCCAGAATATGGGGTATAAAACCATAGTAATATTTGGTGATGATCTCTTTAAAGGAAAGGCCTGACTTTACAAAGTCGTCTGTTTTTTCGCTTACATCAATAACTATCGAGATAAAAGCAAACATCAATAACGAAAAGAAAAAGGTGGTAAGCAGGTTTTTAAATATGTACCAATCAAGTTTTTTCATACCATTTGCGGTGCCGGTAAAGATAGAAGTAAGTGGGGAGAGTTGGGTAGGAAGGGGTTCCCCTTTAATTCCCCGCTAATTTAAACCTTTACATCAGGGCTTAATAATGCCTGCAAACGACATGCAGGTAGCATACACAGAAGCAAACAGAAAAGTAAGTATATACAAAATAAGGATAGCAATAGTAGTGCTTTGTTCATGTAAACTTTAAAGACTATTTCATAAGCGACTTTGGTATGCTACTTAAAGATCTTATTTTAATATCCTTGTAAAATACTTCAGCACCTTCTGATTGAATTTGCAATTTGCCTTTAATCAGAGGTGTCTCGATACCATTATCGGATTGCCTTGAATTTAACAGTACCATCATTACTTTTCCATTAATCACATGAACACTTGTACCCCTGAAACTATATAGCTCTAATTCATTCCATTCGCCAGAGGCATTTTCTGCATCGCCTCGTTTAATGCAATGCCTGCCGGCTTTGCTGCCTGCGCTAAATGCTATCAACTCGCCTTTGGGGTCGTAAGTGTAGTCGGTACCTTTATTAATAGTTCGTATATCTTCAATTCCACCGGCTACACCCCAATAATCCCCACTGTTTCCTTCTTCTATTTGAAATTCCTGCGAACGCATCCATGCCCCATAATCTGCCCCATGCTGCCCTACGGCATAATAAAGTAGACCGCTGTCTTTTTTCTTATTCTTTTTCTGTCCCCACGACAAATTGCCCCATTTAAATTTTAGCTTCAAATGGAAATTGTCATATTCCTTTAGGGTTGAAATGCCTCCCCACGATTCCCCGGATATTCGAATTAGTTTTTCACCATTTTGCTCAACAATGGTAAATACCTGCTTTGGGTCTTTATTTAAACCCACCGGTATGCGGGTCAACATTTTACCATTGGAATCTAAATCAGGTCCAATATAAGTATCCCAGCCACTTAGGTCTTTTCCGTTATACAACAACGTCCAGTTTTTTTGTGCTACTGCATTTAAAAAAGTGGCGGTTAGTGTAAGAAAAAGAAATATTGATTTGGTAAGGTTGATTTTTTGCATAATGGCAAATTAAGAAGATTTAAGGAATTGTAAGTTCAAGTAATAAGTGCAACACAAATAATCATTCCCTGTCCAAATGGCCTATTCAGGAGTATTGGGCAACTAATGTTTCAATACGATTAACATTCTTGTTACGATAGCTAAACAGAATAGCAGAAAGTACCCCCCCAAGGAGGAAAAAATTTCTCATTAAATTATTTACCTGATTTATTTGCAAGTGTGCCTGCTATACGCAGGGAACGAGGTGTAGTAGAAGATTACAGAATGAAAATCCTGCATTGCCTGTTACCGTTAATACGACTTTTATAAAGTTAAGCTGAGGGAATCATTGAAAATTGAAACCACTTGCACCTGCTTATTGTCTACCAATACAAGGCCAGCCATTACGGGTATTAAACAACCTTTATTGCTGAGCATTTTTAATATAATTGGGAGATTCACATTCCTGCCAATATTCTACAATTTTAACGATTGTTTTTTTAAGTTTGTCGAAGCTGTGTGGTTTAATAAAAAAACCCTGGATGGACCTGGAATAGGCATCAATTACGTGGTGCTGTTCAGCGCTTGTAGAAAAGAAAAGATAGGGAATGGATTTAAGTCTTAAATCTTCGTTATTGTGAATTTTTTCTCTCAGTTCCATGCCATTTAATTTAGGCATGTTAATATCGGAGAGCACAAGAAAGGGTTCTATTTCTGTAACGGTTAAATACTCCAGTGCCTGAATGCTGTCGCCAAAAAAGATAAGCTCATTGGCGTAATTGAGTTCTTTAAATACCTCAACCAACATCTCCTGGTCGTCCAGGTCATCTTCAATAATTATGATGGGCCCGCTCTTATTCATAATTATAAAAATAAGCCTTATTGCTTCTTTCTAAGGAGTTGAATTTGTTGATGCGGTTGGTGTAATCACGAAAAGTTGATCGTTATTGTCGAAGCAGGGTCCGTCCTATTATTTGTAAAGAAGTTTAAATGCATTAGATACTGCCTGGTGCATGATTGTAACATGGTTTTCCTGGGGTAAATAGCCAACATCAAAAACAATATGCTTCTTATCATTCGTTTATTTTCTATTATTTGCGGCCCTGTTTCAGTTTCCTAATCTGGCATTTACCTGGGAAGATTGGTCTATAATGCAAATTATAATTGATAACACCATTAATGGCGTAGTTAACTCCGATTGGGTATCGATGCTACCTACCCTGTTTGTCATGCGCAGGGGCGTTAACTTAATGATAAGAGTAACTAAGTGAGAACACAATACAGGTCAGGATGTTCAAGCTGTTTTGATGATTGCTATTTTAAAGCTGATATGTTAGTATAAAAGTTTATAAGAGAACAAATTCCTGGCCTGCCTCTACGCGAGGAGAGTGAACGAGGGTGAGGTCTTAAAAGGCGCATGGAGAGCTAATAGTAGAAGGGTGCGACGCAACAAAAGCTTAATAGCAGATGCATGTTTGGTACAAAAAATAAAAATAAGGTTGACGCATATGCGTTAGTTATGCAGAGTCACATATCGCTCAAAGACAAATCTTTTTTGCCACAGGTAATATAATTTCATTTTTTATTTACACATTCGTGGCTTACCGTCAAAGGCTATTCCTTCTTTGTGCAAATGCGTATCGTGGTGCTTTCGTAGTTAAAAACAGCGCAGCCCTTTTTTACTTTTTACTTTTTCCTTTTTATTTACAATCTCACCTTCAATCTTTCTACCATTTCGTTTTTCCAGCTTACAAAGGTGCCCTCAATAATATGCTTGCGGGCCTCTGTAACCAGCCACAAATAAAAACTGAGGTTATGTATACTTGCCAGTTGCAGGGCCAATATTTCGTTCGAAACAAACAGGTGGCGCAGGTAAGCTTTACTATAATAATTACTCACTTCGTTGGGCAGTCCCTGGTCAAGGGGCGTAAAATCGGTAGACCATTTTTTATTGCGAATATTTATAACACCGCCTGTAGTAAACAACATACCATTGCGGCCATTGCGGGTGGGCATTACGCAATCAAACATGTCGATGCCCAGGTGTATACACTCGAGTATGTTCCATGGCGTGCCTACACCCATCAGGTAACGCGGTTTATTGGCCGGCAGTTCGTTGCAGCAAAGGGCTGTAAACTCATACATCATTTCCATAGGTTCGCCAACGCTCAGGCCGCCTATAGCATTGCCTTCTGCATTTTTTGAGGCAATGTATTGGCAACTTTCTTTGCGCAAATCCTTATAAGTACCGCCCTGCACAATAGGAAATAAATTTTGTGTATATCCATATTTATCGGGTGTAGCATTGAACTGAATAAAGCAACGGTCGAGCCATCGGTGGGTAAGCTCCATGCTTTTTTTTGCATAGGTGTAATCGCTGGGGTAAGGCGGACATTCGTCGAAGGCCATAATGATGTCGGCGCCAATAATGCGTTGAATATCCATAACCCGCTCGGGTGTAAAAAGGTGCCGGCTTCCATCAATGTGCGACTGGAACATGACTCCTTCTTCTGTTATTTTTCGGCTTGCAGCCAGGCTAAAAACCTGGTAGCCACCACTGTCGGTAAGTATCGGCCTTGGCCAGCTTATAAACTTGTGAAGGCCCCCTGCTGCCTCAACTACCTCAAGACCGGGTCGTAAATAGAGATGATAGGTATTGCCCAGGATTATTTTTGCATTTATGTCAGTAAACAGTTGTTGCTGCGTTACCGCCTTAACACTACCCACCGTACCCACAGGCATAAATATGGGCGTTGGTATTTCGCCATGATCGGTTTTTATCAGCCCTGCTCTTGCTTTGGTAGCTTCGGTTGCTGGTTGTAAAAGGTTGAATTGTAAACTGGCCATTAGCCGGCAAATGTAGGAATTGTGATTAGATTGCCGCCAAGGCACGAAAGCGCCAGGGAGCGCAAAGGATTTATTTTCTGCATCTGCCAATTACGATGTGCTTAATGAATTGGTATTACTGCCCAAAATAAAGCCCTGTCGGTATGGCGACCTGAATATGTCCTATGATGCCATCGATACCATACAGGAAGATATGGTAACATTATACGACAGAAACTTCAGCAATTATAAAATGGTAGCCTTACATCTATGGCAGGAGCGTGAAAGAAAATTTGTGATCAAAGGAAACGCAAAATATGATTAAGGAATTTATTTAAAGCTGCAAAACTTCTTCTATTGTAAGTATGCAGCCTACAACATCAGCAATAGAAGGATTGAGAGAAAAGCGGCATCATCATTACTAAAAACACTTTGCTCGTGGTAAGATTGGTTAGGGTTGACTTAGACAAGTCAACCGAAGTGCTGATCACCAATCTTTTGGGAGAAAGACGATCATCCTGCAGAGCAGTTTAAAGATTTGTATTTTATGCGCTGGGATGTAGAAACCAATATCTCTATACAGAAAAATATTTTGCAATTGTAATCCTTTAGCGGATTAACAGTACAAGCGGTTTTGCAGGATTTCTATGCTACGGTAATGATGGCAAAGTTGCATTCTATACTCATTAAAGATGCGCAGCAGAGCGTTAAAGCAACTATGAAACACCGCAAGCATCCAAATGAAAGTAAATAAAAACAAATCCTTGGGTAAGCATAAAGTAAACCTTGTTTCTTTATTTATGAATAACGATGTGGAGGCTATACTACAGAAATTACACGATCATTTTGTACGGTAGGTGATCCCAATGAGGAAAGGAAAATCATTTGCCAGGGTGCGAAAAAATATACAGTCTAAAAGCAAGCACAAAACATTCACCAATTTCAAACCATCTTACTAAATCCTTAACTTAATGACATTGCCCTGCGGGACGTCATTATGGTAGTGGTTAACACATTACAAAATATCAGTCCCCTCGGGACGACCGTTTGGTAGGGAGATATAAAATTAAAAATGTATAGTCCCTCCGGAACGTCCTAATGGAAAACCAGGATCTCCAGGCTTTTGCGCTCCCATCTATTGTAGCCGCAATTTTATTTAATGCCGGATCTGCAAGGTATAGTATAGAAGGTGTTTTAGCCAGTTGAAGTGCTATAAATACGTATGTAAGCGATGTGATCGTTCTTAGAAACAATTTAGGTTCACTTAATGGTTGTATAGTAGGTTGGTCCACCGGCGCTGTTGATATTTATTCCTGGCAGGTAATATTTTAATTACTCAAAATTGCGCCTTGCAAATCCAAAATAATTTTAGCTCCACGGGTATACTCATTACCAATAATTTACTTGTAGCTATTGCATATGGAGGGTATGCAAGTGGTGAAAACGCCTTAGATATTCATGTAAACACGGTAGCCATTATAAAACTTATGTGAAAAGAAGGGGCCCGGTATTGGTTTACAACAGTAATGTTACAAATAACGTTGTGTACCATGGCAGCTATACAGGCTCCCATTCTGCCAATATTATTATAACTTATAATGACGGTTCTGCCCTCACTTTATCTGCTTCTACCGTAACATTAGTATGGG
Organism: Segetibacter sp.; assembly: GCA_031428295.1. Lineage (GTDB taxonomy): Bacteria > Bacteroidota > Bacteroidia > Chitinophagales > Chitinophagaceae > Segetibacter. The sequence goes on from JANPPB010000345.1 coordinate 7,423, forward strand.
GGCAGACCGATGCAGGTACTTTGCGCATTGCACGCATTACACCTGCTACACAGTCATTGCTGGTAAACCTTTCATCCTCCATTACGGGTAAAGTAACGTCAGACTGTGCGAAAACTATTCACACATCTTAATAAATAAGGGTATTTCAAAAAGAATCTTTTGCAACCATATTGTTGTCTTAGTGATATGAACTTCAAACAAGGAATTTCCCGTGAACAAATAAGCATGATGAGCCCTGAATGTTTCATTGCAAGCGATAACCCCGTTCGTGTTATAGACATGTTTGTAGATATGCTTGATTTAAGCGATTTGGGTTTCAGCAAAACCAAATTAAGCAAAGAGGGCTGTCCGCCTTATGAGGCTAAGCATCTGCTTAAACTTTATTACTATGGATATATAAACAGGATACGTTCGTGTCGTAAACTTGAAACAGAGTGTTTGCGAAATGTAGAACTTTGGTGGCTGATCTATCAGCTAAACCCTTCTTACCATACCATAGCAGATTTTAGAAAAGACAATGCCGCTGCATTTAAAAAAGCCTTTAAGATGTTTGTATCTTTCTTAAAAGGCGAAGAACTTTTTGATGGCAAAGTGATAGCAGCAGATGGCACCAAGCTAAGAGCACAAAACAACAAAAAGAATAATTTTAATGATGCAAAGTTTGCTAAAGCCCAGGAATATATAGAAACAAAAGTAGACGAGTATATTAAGGAGCTTGATCAATGTGATGCACAGGAAGATAAGCAGGCAGCAGAATTAAAAAAGAGAGATGTTACAAAAAAGCTTGAAGAGCTTAAAGGACGCAAAGAACATTATAAAGAGCTGCAGGATACTATGCATCAAAGCGGTGAAAAACAAATCAGCATGTCTGATCCCGACAGTCGCTCTCTTCCCTTAAATGATCTTATCACTAATGTATGTTACAACGTACAGACAGTACCTGATAACAGACATAATTTGATAGTTCACTTTGAAACAATTAATACAGGAGATCAGGGTCAGTTGTGTACAATGGCTGCCGAAGCTATGAAGACCCTGGAAGCAGAAGAAATTACAGTGCTTGCCGACAAAGGGTATCATGTAGGAAAAGACCTGCACGATTGCAAGGAAGCAGCAATTACTACCGTAGTAGCCTACCCGGAAAAAAACAATAAAAGTATAGACCCCGCTTACCAGACATCGCAGTTCGATTATAACAAAGAAGATAAAACCTATACCTGTCCGCAGGGAGCCGTTCTTACTACTAATGACAAGTCCTATGATAAAGTAAAGACGGGAAGAACAACTTATTCAGTACAAAAGTATGTTACCGGCCAATGCCTTGCCTGTGTAGCCAGGTTGCTGTGTACAAAGGCCAAAAGCAGGAAAATAGAGAGAAGTGAATACCAGAATGTAGTGGATGAAAATAACAAAAGGGTAGATGAAAACATGCCACTGTATAAGACCAGACAACAAATAATAGAGCATCCATTTGGAACGATTAAACGAAGTTGGGGATACACTTACACCCTGCTCAAAGGAATAAAAAAAGTTAATGGAGAGATGGCAATAATTTTAACGATGTATAACATAAGGCGAGCTATGTCCATACTTGGAGTAGAGCTTTTAATTGATCGGTTAAAGCAATGGAAACTTGCTTTAAAAGCTAATCAAACTGCTATTTTAAAGTGTTTTGATCTATATCAACCGGTAAGGATTGCTATAGCGGCATAAAAATTAAAAATACACCATGCAGTGTAGAGGATCACAGGTGTAAAAAAAAACTTATTAGACTCTAAATTTAGTTTTCGCACAGTCTGACGATGATGCCATGAAAAACTCTGCTGGTCAAAAAAAAAGTAAATGACAATTTGGAATGCACCCGTTCAATAAAAGTCATTTCAAAAACTTACATTTAATTAGGCAATGACATGCACCCTATTGTAAATACAACTTTTGATTGATGAAACATTCTTTACAATTGTTTTTTGTATTTCTGTTACTTGGCACAACAGTGCATGCACAACCTTATTATTTCAGGCACTACCAGGTAGAAAATGGACTATCCAATAATTCGGTTTTTTGCAGTCTGCAGGATAAGCAAGGATTTATGTGGTTTGGAACAAAAGACGGATTAAACCGTTTTGACGGGTATCGGTTTAAAACCTTTAATATAAGAAGTGAAAACAACGGAGGTTTAACCAGAGACCTTATTTTTTCTCTTGTTGAAGATAAACACGGAGTACTATGGGTTGGCTCGCAAAAAGGAGTTTACTGGTTTGATGTACAAAAAGAACGTTTTGTTCCTCTTATCGATACGTTGCGCGATATCTTCGAAATATTAATTGATAAGAGCGGGCAACTTTGGTTCATATCATCCTACACGGTTTGCCGGTACAATTTTGAAAAGAAACACTTAACCATTTTTCCACCTGATAAATATTTTAGTGCCACGTCGCTATGTCAGTTAAACGATGGCAGCGTATGGGTTTCTACAGACGATGGGCAATTGCAGCAGTTTGACAATAAAACGCAAACCTTTAAATCATACGATGTTTTTGCACATTCACCCTCACCCGCATCCAGAACGATTAAAAAAATATTACCCGATAACAAAGGAACAATTTACATAGGCACCTCAAGCCAGGGAATTAAACAATTTAACCAGTTTACATCCGATTATAAAGATGTTTTGACGTACAATGCTGATAAAACAACTGTTTTTGTGCGTGATATTTTGCAGACAGGCGACAATGAATATTGGTTTGGTACCGAATCAGGCATTTTTATTTTAAATACAGAAACAGGTAAATATACCAATCTCAGAAAAAAATATCTTGATCCTTATTCTTTATCTGATAATGCCATTTATACGCTTCATAAAGACAGTGAAGGAGGCATTTGGGCAGGTACCTATTTTGGCGGCATCAATTATTTTCCTAAGCAATATTCTCCCTTTCAAAAATATTTTCCTGATTATACAAAGAACTCAATTAGTGGAAATGCTGTGCGTGAAATTTGTGAAGATGGTTTTGGTAACATATGGATTGGAACAGAAGATGCCGGATTGAACAAGCTAAACGCTAAATCAAAAGAGGTAACCCGTTTTGAATCTACAGGCTCGTCTACAAGCATACCCTATTCAAATATACATGGGCTATTAATTGAAAAAAATAATTTGTGGATCGGAACTTTTGAACATGGATTGGATATAATGGATATAAGAACAGGTAAAGTAAAAAAGCACTATGAAGCAGGTAATGGCAAGAACGATCTTAAAAGTAATTTTATAGTTAGCCTGTTGCAAACAAAAAAAGGCGACATATATGTTGGTACCAGTAGTGCATTATATAAATACCTTCCTGTAACCGACAACTTTATGCTTTCAGCAGAAGTGCCTGGCAATATTTTTATTTCCTGCATTATGGAAGACCACGAAGGCAATGTATGGATAGGAACACACGAACAGGGAGTATTTTATTTCAATCCTGCTACAAAAGAAAAGGGTCATTTTGAAAACGACCCAAACAACAATAACAGCTTAACCACAAATACCATCAATGCTTTTTATGAGGATAGCTTTTACAATGTATGGTTTGCTACTGAAGGCGGAGGGCTTTGCAGATTAAGTAAAGACAAAAAGCTGTTTAAGAGGTACACAACAAAAAACGGATTACCCAGCAATTTTGTTTTTAAAATTTTAGAAGATAATAAGAAGAACTTGTGGGTAACCACATCCAAAGGCCTGGTTAAATATGATATAATTAATAATACAACTGCAGTTTACACCAAAGCAAAAGGTTTATTGAACGACCAGTTTAATTACAATTCAGGTTATAAAGATTCAGAAGGCAAATTATATTTCGGAAGTGTACAGGGTATGATCACTTTTAAGCCTGAGGAATTTTACGAAAACAAATTCGTGCCTTCAGTTTATATTACCGGCTTTCAGGTGCACAACCGCGAATTAGAGATTAACAAGGATACCACTGTTTTAAAAAAATCAATTATATTTTCAGATACTATCATTCTGCCTTACAATCAATCATCCATAAGCATAGACTTTGCTGCCATAAACTTTACTTCGCCTGAAGTAACCGGGTATTGCTACATTATGATAGGTTTAGATAAAGAATGGACCTATATAAAATCGAACCGTAAAGTTTACTTTACCAACTTAAAGCCAGGCGACTACACTTTTAAATTAAAAGCTGCTAATAATGGTATTTGGAACAATCAGGAAAAAAAATTGAATATTCAAATATTGCCACCATTCTGGGCTACCTGGTGGGCATACCTTTTTTATACTATACTGAGTACTGCTTTTTTATACTACCTCGTACGCATTTATCACAAAATGCTGATGAATAAAAAAGAGAAAGAAATTTATGAAGCTAAGATAGAATTCTTCACCAACATAGCACACGAAATAAGAACACCACTTACTTTAATAAAAGGCCCGGTAGAAAACTTAAGTGAAATGATAAACGAATTGCCCGAAATAAAGGAAGACGTTGTAATGATGGAACGCAATACTAACAGGCTGGTAAACTTAATCAACCAAATCTTAGACTTCCGTCAAACAGAAGCAAAAGGCTTTAGTCTCGATTTTACAAATGTGAATATGAATGAAGTATTGCATGAAGCTTACATAACCTTTGAGCCCCTTGCCAAAAAAAGAAAACTGCATTATACTATCAATCTTCCTTCCTCTAATATTTTTACCATGGCCGATGCTGAAGCACTGAATAAAATATTTAGTAATCTTTTTAGCAACGCTGTAAACTATGCGCACAAAGACGTAAACATAAAATTGATAAACCCCCTAACAGGCAGCGACCATTTGCTTATAGAAATTCGTAACGATGGATTTATTATTCCTGATGAATTGAAGGAAAAGGTATTTGAACCTTTTTACCGGCTAAAAGAAACCCTCAAACAAAAAGGCACCGGTATTGGTCTGGCCCTTGCACGGTCGTTAGCAGAATTACACAAAGGCAATTTATTTATGAAAGGCTCTGAAGAAAAAATGAATGTTTTTGTTTTGCGCTTGCCCTATTATTCCCTCATAGATAAAAGAAAGAATATAAAAGATAACAATATAAAGGAAACGAACCCAATAGTGAAAACAAACTAATTTAACTATATGCTTCCTGCTATTTTATTAGTTGATGACGAAGAAGAAATACTCGAATTTCTCGACCGGATATTACGAAACAAATACACCATCTTTAAAGCCGTAAATGGAGCGGAGGCATTGAGTATTTTAGACAACGAAGCCGTGCAGTTAGTAATTAGCGATGTGATGATGTCTCCCGTGGACGGTTTTGAATTGTGCCGGATGATTAAAGCCAATTTTGAATACTCACATATACCGGTAATACTGCTAACTGCAAAAATTACCATTCAATCAAAAGTAGAAGGCCTGGAGTTAGGAGCGGATGCCTATATTGAAAAACCATTTTCGAAAGAACATTTATTGGCACAGATTACAAGCTTAATTACCAACAGAAACATGCTTAGGGAATACTTTGCAAACTCGCCCCTGGTGCATATTAAGAGCATGGCACATTCAAAAGCAGATGAACGCTTTTTGGAAAAATTAAATGATACAATTTATAAACGTATTGATGCTTTGGATTTGGATGTTGAAAAGCTTGCCAGGATATTAAACATGAGTCGTATAACGCTTTATCGAAAGATAAAAGCTATATCCAATCTAACTCCAATTGAACTCATTAACCTTACCCGTTTAAAAAAAGCAGCAGAATTATTAGCCGATGGAGATCATAAAATATATGAAGTGGCCGATATGGTAGGGTTCAGTTCGCAAAGCAACTTTACCCGCAATTTTCACAAGCAATTTAATATGACTCCCACCGATTATATGCATGCAAAACATGGAGAAAAGAATAAAAACGAGTAATTGCTGCATACGTTTAGCAAGTTTATACTTCACGCGGGGTAAAAGTGGTTAGTTTTTTTTGGGCCAGACTGAATTACTACTATGAGCAGCCGTTGCGTCTTATACATCCTGTTCCTTAATGAACCAAGGGTAATTCGCTTCCCAATTAGTATTGTATTTTAGTTTCTAAAAGGTATAACTTCCTATTTTTATCGTGGTTAGCTTTTAACATTACCTTTAATAATTAGTTGAATGAAAGCTTAATAAAAATTTAGTTTTGAACTGAATGAAATCCTGCGGCAATTTTGATTTGAGTCATAAATTTGATGCATCCAAAATTGTCGGAGCCCTTCATTACATGTTAGCATTGTGTAAGAAAAGTTGCCTGAAAAGTATACAGTAAAAGAGAGTGACACAACGATGATGCAATGAAAACATTAAGCCGGTCCCACAAAAAAGCGACAATTTGTAATGCACACCATAAATTGACCTTGCGATTTTTTCTGATAATGTTGCTTATATCGAAAGCGCTTTTCAGTTGGTCTCAAAACAATAATCCGCGCTTCAAATTACTTCCTTCCTCATTTACAGGTATTACATTCAGCAATACAATTACGGAGAATGATACGTTGAACATCCTTCAACAGGCCAATATTTATAATGGAGGTGGCGTTGGTATCGGTGATTTTAATAACGATGGTTTAATGGATGTGTACTTTGCCGGAAACATGGTCTCCAATAAATTTTACCTGAACAAAGGAGCTATGACATTTAAAGATGTAACCAAAGTGGCAGCAGTAGGCGGTGAAGGCCGATGGTGTACAGGTGTTTCGGTTGTGGATATTAATGCTGATGGCTGGCTGGATATTTATGTATCTGCTTCATTTCGTAAAGACCCGCTGCTTCGTACTAATCTGCTATATATTAACCAGGGTCTAAATAAAGAGGGCATACCTGTATTCAACGAGTCGGCTAAGGCTTATGGATTAGCAGACGCAGGATTTAGTACACAGGGCTACTTTTTCGACTATGATAAGGATGGAGACCTAGATCTGTACCTGGTAACAAACGAATTGTATGATCCACTTACACCGATACGCTTTCGCCCTAAAATAACTGATGGCGGCGCTTTAAATACCGATAGGTTATACCGCAATAATGGTAATGGCACTTTTACCAATGTATCGCAGCAAGCAGGTATTTTAATAGAAGGCTGGGGGCACGCCGCCTGTATTTCCGATTTCAATTTGGACGGCTGGCCTGATATCTACGTTGCTAATGATTTTGTATCAAATGATCTTTTATACATCAACAATCATGATGGCACTTTTACAGATAGATTAGGTGAATACTTTAAGCACACCGCATGGAATGCCATGGGTACTGATGCAGTAGACATAAATAACGATGGCCTGGCCGATCTAATTTCTTTAGAGATGTTACCCGAAGATAATCTTCGTAAAAAAAGAATGCTCAGCGGCAACGAATATTATAATTATTTCAATAGCAGTCAGTTTGGGTACGAGCATCAATATGTTCGTAATGTATTGCAATTAAATAGTGGGATGACAGCACTGGGCCACCCTGTATTTAGTGATGTAGGCTTTATGGCCGGAGTATATCAAACCGACTGGAGCTGGTGCCCTCTGGTTGCTGATTTTGATAATGATGGTTTTCGTGATCTCATCATTTCAAATGGTTTGCCACGTGATGTAACAGATCTTGATTACATATCGTATGATAATCGCCAGGGTGGTGGAACTGCAAATTTATCATTGGCTATGACAGATGCTCTGCCCGTTGTAAAAATTGCCAACTATGCGTTTAAAAATAAAGGTGGTGTTTTATTTGAAAATACAACTTCGGCATGGGGACTGGAAACACCCGCTTTTTCAAATGGCAGTGCTTACGCTGACCTCGACAATGACGGTGATCTGGATTTGATAATAAATAATATTAATAATGAAGCCTTTGTTTACCAGAATTCTCCTATAAATGGATCTGTGCATAGTCTTTCAGTAAAACTGCTGGGATCCGCGTTAAACAGAAATGCAATAGGTGCAACAATGCATATCTACTACGATGGCAAGCAACAATATTATGAACATCAGCCTACCCGAGGTTATCTGTCAACGGTTGATGACAGGGCTCATTTTGGTTTAGGTTCTGCTTCTATAGTCGATTCAATTAAAGTAAAATGGACGGACGGCAAAACTCAATTAGTTACTAATGTTAAAGCAGATCAGCTCGTTAACATTTCCTATAAGGATGGCTTATTCACAGAAATAATCCCCCTGAAAAAATCAATGTTTACTTCTGTAGCAAACGGGTATAACATTCATTATAAACCAACCGAAGTAGATTTTATTGATTATAACATTCAGCCAACTCTTCCGCATAAGTTAAGTCAATACGGACCGGGAATAGCCGTTGGCGATATTGACAACAATGGTTATGATGATTTTTATTTGAGCGGTACATCCGGAAATCCAGGTGTTTTTTTTATGCAGGATCAAAAAGGCAACTTCACATTAGATACCACCCGTATGGTTCGTATGCAAAAAGAACTGGAAGAAGAAATGGGGGTATTACTTTTTGATGCAGACAACGACGGAGACCTTGACCTTTACACAGTAAGCGGCAGTTATGAAATTCCGCCAAACAATCCTGTTGCACAAGACCGGTTGTTTATCAATAATGGAAAAGGGCAGTTTCAAAAATCAGCTTCCGCTCTTCCTAAGGAAGTAACTAACGGCTCTTGCGTTCGTGCTGCGGATTTTGATAAAGACGGTGACTTAGATTTGTTTGTTGGTGGAAGGGTAGTAGCTGGTGCTTATCCAACAAACCCTAAAAATTTTCTGTATAAAAATGCAGGTGGAAAATTTATTGATGTTACCCAACAATTATGTCCGCAGTTGCAAAGTTTAGGAATGGTTACAGATGCTTTATGGTCGGATTTTGATAATGATGGAAAAGTTGACCTGGTACTAACAGGTGAATGGATGCCGGTAACCTTTCTAAAAAATACAGGCAGTTCGTTTGTTTTGGTAAATAATACAACCGGTATAAGCCAGCATCTTGGCTGGTGGAATAGCATTGTCTCTGGAGACTTTGATAATGATGGGGATGTGGATTATATAGCCGGAAATTTGGGGCTTAATTCGAATTACAGTGCAACCTTTAGCGAGCCTATGACCCTTTATGCAAAAGATCTTGATAATAATGGTTCATTAGATGCCATGGTGTTTTGTTATTTGAAAGCTGCTGATGGAAGCCGGAAACCCTTCCCGATGCATGCAAAGGATGATTTGGTGAGCCAGTTAGTTTCAATCCGAAAGAAGTATCCGACCTATAAATCCTACGGCCTTGCATCAATGAATGATTTATGGAGTGAAAAAGATAAACAAGGTGCCATAAAGAAAGTGGCTAATGATCTTCAGTCAAGTTATATCGAAAATAAGGGTAACGGTAAATTTGAAATAAGACCTTTGCCTTTTGAAGCGCAGGCTGCACCTATTTATGGTATGATGAGTGAAGATGTGGATGGTGATGGGAACCTTGACCTTTTGTTAGTAGGAAATGATTATGGAATGGAACCTTATAGCGGACGGCATGATGCCTTTAATGCATTAGTGCTTAAAGGTGACGGGAAAGGAGATTTTAAGAGTTTGAGCATAGCAGAGAGCGGCTTTTTTGTAAAAGGAGATGCAAAAGGTTTGGCCCGTATCCATACTGCTAAAAATGAAGATATATATGTAGCAACTCAAAATCAGGATAGCTTGCTTGTTTATGCTAAAACAGCAAATGCAGAAGGTACTGATGCAAAATGGATCAACCTTAAGTCCGACGATTTTTGTGCAGATATTACTTTTAAAAATGGTAAAAAACGTCGGGTAGAATTTTATTACGGGTCTACTTACTTATCACAATCATCACGCAAATTTTCAGTTGAGAAAGAAGCGGTTAAGATAACGGTTACCAATTTTAAAGGAGCCAAAAGGGAAGTGTTATGAAGTATTTAATTTTATTGTTCTTTATTTTTTCATCCTTTTCTTCTTCCGGTAAAGAAATAAAAAGCTGGGAGGACAAAACGGCGAATGCAGACTACATACACCGGGCAATAAAACAAGTAACCGATGTAATGGTGCACGATATTTATTCCCCCCCTGTAGCCGCCCGTACTTATGCCTACATCAGCATTGCCGGATACGAAGCTGCGGTATCAGGTAATTCAAATTATAAAACGTTTGCTTTACAATTGCACGGATTAAAAGCTGTGCCAAAGCCTAAGGCAGGTAAAAAATATAGTTATACAATCGCTGCAGTACAGGCTATTCTTACTGTCGGTAGAACAATGGTGGTTTCAGAAAATAAAATAGACGAGTTTTATGCAGGTATCATGAAGGAATTCAGAGATTCAGATATACCGTCCGAAATTTATAAGAACTCTGTTTCTTATGGACAGGACATTGCAAAACATATTATACAGTGGGCAGCACAAGACAATTACAAACAAACCCGTTCTTTTTCCAAATATGCAGTAGCTAATAATACAGCCTCATGGAAGCCAACACCGCCTGCATATTTTAAAGCAGTAGAACCCCATTGGAATAAAATAAGAACATTTCTGATTGATTCTGCACAACAATTTAAACCTTTACCACCAACCTCTTTTTCAGTTGAGAAAAATAGCAGGTTTTATACAGAAGCTTTATCGGTTCGTAATACAGGATTGAACTTGTCGGCAGAACAAAAGGAAATTGCCAACTTCTGGGATTGCAACCCTTTTAAAATGAACATCAGCGGTCATGTTATGTATGCCTCTAAAAAGATTTCTCCAGGTGGTCATTGGATGAATATAACCAGGCTTGCCTGCAAAAAAACATCAGCAAATGTTGTTCAATCCTTGGAAGCATATGCCTGTGCAGCAATCACTATTGCTGATGCGTTTATTAGTTGCTGGGATGAAAAATACCGTAGCCAGGTTATTCGTCCGGAAACCTATATTAACAAGTACATTGACGGTAGATGGATGCCCTTATTACAAACCCCCCCCTTTCCTGAGTATCCAAGTGGCCATAGTGTTATATCAACTGCTTCAGCTGTAATGTTAGGAAAAATCTTTGGTCAAAACTTTTCTTATGAAGATTCTACAGAAGTGGAATTTGGATTACCTGTTCGCCAATTTAAATCATTTAAGCAAGCGGCTGAAGAAGCTGCCATTAGTCGTTTTTATGGAGGCATACACTATATGCCTGCTATAATAGAAGGTGCAGAAGAAGGAAAGAAGATAGGGATTTTCATGACACAAAAATTAAAAACCAGGAAGTAAGTTACTATATAGAAATGTCTTATGGGGATACCAGCCATAGATTTTCATAGCCCGCCCGAACGTACTATGATTGAAAAGGTTTTGAATACCAGCATCGGTACGGGCGGGCATCATTGTTGCGTCGCAATCACTTCAAGTTCAGTACAAATGGCATCTTTCCAGCACCCGGTACAATTGATAAACATAATCTAATCAGCTTCTCACATATCTTCTTAAACCGTACCGGTTAACAAATCAATAGCAAACTTAATTTTTGTAGACAAGAATGTAATGTTTAGAACTCTTTACCCCCATAAAGGAAAATATCTTTTTTTCGCAGGCTGAAAAGATGATTATTCAATACATTACAAGAGTGCCAGACTGTAAGAAAACCAAATGCAAACTAAATTTAGGCCTTGATATCGCTTAACGATAACATTTCTCCGATAAGGATAAGAAACGTTCAATAAATCGCTATAGTTGTTTTACAGTCTGGTGCGACGCAACGTAAGCTTTATAGAAGTTCATTATGCCCGGACCAAAAAATAAAAAAACGTGTACCCTAATCTGGGAGGTGTTGGGAGTTATGAATGTTCAAATGATTCTTCTAAGATATTTAATTGTTGATTGTTTCTCCTGATGTTGCATTTGTAAAACAAACGAATAAAATTAAAGCTGCATATCCTTAAAACTGGCTGTCCTCAATGGCTGTCACCTATTATTTTATATCCTTTCGACCTAAAAAATATTTAACAAATGAAACATTTTGAAAAGATTATGATACGTATAGAATAAATGAATTTCCGTTAATAGTATTCCTTTACATGATGATTTAATTGTAAATGCTTTCTATTATCTTTATTTTCCAACTTTTACATTTTTTTAACTAACAACCGATTGTCAATGAGAAATTTTACCCACTCCCTTTTTGGGGTTGCGCAAGGCGCAATTAAATTATGGCAAAAAAGAAAACTTCTTTTACTTGCTTTTTCCCTGTTCACAGTAATGCATTCTGGTTTCTCTCAATCCGCACCTAAGACACCTATTTCCGGTGTTGTAAAAGATAGCAGTGGTGCTGGTGTGCCTAATGTTACCGTTGCCGAAAAGGGTACCAGCAATGCAATTAATACTGGCGCCGACGGAAGCTTTACTATTCGTGTAGCCGGTAATCGATCGGTTTTGGTATTTACCTCTATTGGATTTACCCCTCAGGAAGTAAGGGTAGGAAATCAAACTAACTTATCTGTTGCTTTATCAACAGCCCAAAGTGATTTAGGAGAAATAATAGTTGTGGGGTATGGTACAAGAAAAAAAGAATCTTTAACTGGGGCTATTTCTACAGTTACTTCTAAAGACCTTGACCGGGTGCATGGTGGATCCACCGTAAGTTCGGGTTTAGCAGGAAAAATACCCGGAGTTTCGTTTCGTATGCCCGATGGACGTCCGGGTGCAAGCGCGAATATCCAGATACGAAATATGGGCAACCCTCTTTATGTTATTGATGGCATACAACAGGATGCGGGGCAATTCAATAACATAGCACCAAATGATGTTGAAAGTATTACTGTGTTAAAAGATGCCTCAGCAGCCATTTATGGTGTTCGTGCTGCAAATGGAGTAATCGTTGTTACTACTAAAAGAGGAAAATCTGGTCCTCCCGCTGTAAATGTAGATGCCTTTTATGGCGGTCAGAATTGGACAAGGTTCCCTGATGTGACCACTAGTTCTTACGACTATTTTAGTTATAAAGCCGATGCCGAAATGAATGGCCTTTCGCAAAGCACAGGTATTACTCCGGCAGAGCTGGAAAGATATAAGACTGGTACAGAATTGGGTTACCAGAGCTTTGACTGGAAGAATTTTATATTACAACCTAATGCCCCTCTAACTTCGGTTAATGTAAATGTTACGGGAGGAACTGAAAATGTAAAATATTATATATCTGGAACCCGTTTAGATCAGAACTCTCCACTGGGAAGGGAATTTAAATTTGGACGTACCAATTTTCAATCAAATCTTGATGCCCGTGTTTCCAAACGTTTAAGAGTAGGCGTGCAGATAAATGGTCGCCAGGAACAAAGAACTAATCCGGGTGTTCCGGGCGGAGATGATTATTTTCTGCCACGTTTTGCGGTGCTTAGAAACCTTCCATCCGAGAGGCCTTATGCAAATGATAACCCAAATTACCTGAACACCATTTCCCAAAATGATGCTAACTGGGGATTTATAAATTATAAATATGCAGGAAAATTTGTTCAGGAATGGAGAGTATTACAATCAAATGTTGATGCTGAATACCAGATACCCGGTATTAAGGGACTTAGTTTAAAAGGGGTTGCTTCATATTACATAGCTGATTTGTTATATAATAACCAGGAGTTTACTTATAAAACATACACGTACAGGCCTGCCACAGATAAGTATGACCAGACAGGAGGCAGTATTAATCCCTGGCGCGAAAAAGAGCAGATTAAGCAAATCAACATTACCACCCAGGCGCAATTATCTTATAATAACACCTTTGGTGCACATAGCGTAAGCGCAGTACTTGTTAATGAGCGTATCAGTCAACGGCGCCGCCGAAACTGGGTTCGTTCTATACCAGCTTCCAATGCATTACCGCTCATTTATTTTCCCACACTGGCTGATTACCAGGACTCAGAAGATAGAGAAGCCAGGGTTGGTTACGTTGGCAGGATAAATTATAATTATAGTAACAAGTATTTTTTAGAAGTAGCTGCACGTCGGGATGCCTCACACATTTTTGCCCCCGATAAGCGGGTGGGGTATTTTCCTTCAGCCTCTGTAGGTTGGACTTTAACCAAAGAACGTTTCATGAATAACCTGTTAGGAGGCCATGTGAGCGATTTGAAGCTTAGAGCATCTTATGGAACTTTGGGAGATGATCAAGTTGGACTGTCTAATTTCTCTTATCTTGAAGGATACCAATATGGATCAAATGGCGTTTCTGTTATAGCCGGACAACCCTTGGTAGTATCAAGAGACAGGGGTCTTCCTATCAGAAACGTTACCTGGTTTAAAAGTACCATCACAGATATTGGCGCCGACTTTTCTCTATTTAACAGGAAAGTAACAGGTTCTTTCGATTGGTTTTATAGAAAACGTACAGGTTTACGTGCCTTAAAATATGATATTCTTCTACCCAGTGAAATTGGGTACACCTTACCAACAGAGAATGTTGAAAGCGATGCCCAATTGGGGTATGAAGGTGCTTTAGCTTATAATGGCAAATCAGGCGATCTTAATTTTAATATAGGAGTGAACGCCTCATACTCAAGATCCAAGTTTTTACAATCTTATAAACCAATATTTTTTAACTCTCTTGACAAATACCGTAACAGCCGTGAGGAAAGATACACCCGAATAGACTGGGGTTATGAAGTAGAGGGTCAGTTTTCATCATTTGAAGAAATCAATAATCATCCCGTTAACATTGATGGCCAGGGTAACCGGACTTTAATACCAGGTGATTTAAAATACAAAGACAATAATGGTGATGGAAAGATTGATGGTCTTGATGAGAGACCTATAGGATTTGGTGGCCCCTTGCCAAATTTTAATTTGGGTTTAACACTTGGGTTTACGTTTAAGGCTTTTGATTTTAATGCTGATTTTTCGGGAGGTGCAGGTTATACCTGGTTCCAGAATTTCGAAACAAGGTGGGCTTTCCAAAACGGTGGTAACCTGAATAAAATTTTTACAGACAGGTGGCACAGAACCGACTTTCGTGATCTTAATAGTGCATGGATACCGGGAAAATATCCTGCAAACAGGTTTAACCAGAGAGACCATAGCAATTACAATAAAACTTCTACCTTTTGGAGACACAATGTAAAATACTTAAGGGCACGAACTATTCAGTTAGGCTATACCGTTCCTACTACTTTACTGTCAAAGATTAATGTTAAGAGAGCACGTATTTACCTGAATGCTTATAATCTGTTTTCAATTGATAATGTTAAACAGTTTGCCATTGATCCCGAAGTAACAGATGGTAATGGACTTCAGTTTCCGCAGATGAAGAATGTTAACTTAGGCGTTAACCTTACCTTTTAATTAATCTTTTATAAAAAATATAAATGAAAAAGATTTTAACCTTAGTCACTTTTTCGCTTCTGCTTAGTATAGCGGGATGCAAAAAAGATAGTGAGTTTTTGGATGTACAACCGTTCGCTATTCTTACTACTGAACAGTCTTTCTCCGATGCTGCGCAGGCAGTATCAATCGTTGCAGACCTGTACAACCGGGTGTCTGACATGACAGCATTTAAAAACGGCTGGGAAAGTTTTATTGATCCAGGAGAGGCTGTGCCTTCCACCTTTGGCCACGTAACCGTTCAAAGAAATGGCTGGGGATTTGGTGAGTGGGCAAATTGGGATTATGGATATATTCGCGAAATCAACCTTTTTATTGAAAGAGCTACTGCCTCCACCGGTCTTTCGGAAAATGATAAAAAGCGGTTTATAGCCGAAGGTCGTTTTCTTCGTGCTGCTCATTATTTTGAATTAGTAAAAAGAATGGGTGGTGTACCGCTTATTAAACAATCATTGTTGTATGATTATAGTGGCGATCCAACTCCACTTCAGTTTCCCAGGGCAAAAGAATCTGAAGTGTATGATTTTGTTATCAGTGAACTGGAGGCGATCAAAGTTGATCTGCCTATTGCCCCTCGTACCAAAGACAGAGCAACACGGGCAACTGCCTTAGCTATGATGTCAAGAGCTGCCCTTTATGCCGGTTCCATTGCAAAATATGGTGCTACTACTCCGCAGGTTGCTCTTGCTGGTGGCGAGGCAGGCATACCTGCCAGCATGGCTGCAGGTTATTATACCAAAGCGCTGAACGCTGCTAAAGAAATTATCGGTGGTAATGCCGGTGCTTATTCTTTGTACAATAAATTTCCAACTAACCCTGCACAAAACTTCACCAATATTTTTGTTGATAATGGAGACAAAGCTGGTAATCCAGAGACAATCTGGATTGAAGATTATAAAATAAGAAGTGGTAAACAGCATGGATTCACCATCCAGAACCAACCCATTTTTGGGGCCGAAGAAGTTGAAGGTGGCCGTGTTAATCCCTCACTAAACCTTGTCCAGACCTTTGAATTGCTTGATAACACATTTGCCCCTTTGGCTATTACAGACGGTTCGGGTAATCCTATTTATTACAACGATCCTATTGACCTTTTCGCAAACAGGGATGCCCGCCTGCAAGGAACAGTTGTGGTGCCAGGTTCGGTGGGTAAAAACAGGCCTGTTGATATATTTGCAGGTTATCAATTGGGTAATGGTACGGTTGTATCGGGCCCTTCTCTTGGTTTTATAGGAAAATTACCAGGCAGTAGTGATGATGTAAAGCTTGTTGGAAGTGATGGCCCTATAAATGCAAGGGAATATTCAGCACAAACCGGATTTTATATCCGCAAGTTTGTTGACCCTGCTGTAGGTAGCGGATCAAGGGGTACCGGCAGTGAGGTGCCCTGGATACGGTATCGTTATGCTGAAGTTTTGTTGAACGCTGCTGAGGCTGCCTTTGAGTTAGGCTTACCTGAAGCTGTAGATTATTTAAACCAGGTTCGTAAAAGAGCAGGATTTAATACACCATTAGCAGTAGTTACTTTTGATCGCATTGTAAATGAACGCCGTGTTGAGCTTGCTTTTGAAGGACATTTAATCTTTGATAAGAAAAGATGGAGACTTGCACATATTGTTTGGGATGGTAACCAAATGAGCGAAACTGAACTTGTTACAAATATTGGAGATGCTAAAAAACGCAGTACCCAGCCTATGGCATTATGGCCGTATAAAATTTATAATCCAGGGGCTGCTAATCACAATAAATGGATTTTTAAGATTGTTAGGAACAGTATAGTAACAGGCTCCAGCAGGTTTCAATTTGGTAATTATTACTCTGAGATCAACCCAACGATACTTTCCAATAACCCAAAAATTGTAAGGCAACCCAACCAATAAATTACTTTTTAAAACTTAAGAACATGAAAATTAAATTTCATTATATATTTTTAATCGTACTTGCCTCCATAACTTATTCTTGTAAAAAAGATAATTACGATCCTCCTTCCTCCGCATTAACAGGACGCTTGGTTTACAAGGGCGAAGCAATACAAGTGGAGTATGACCGGGTTCCTTTTGAACTATATCAATATGGATTTGGCAGAGTGGGTCCTATAAACGGAACCATTACTCAAGATGGTACGTTTTCTCACTTGCTATTTGATGGGGAATACAAGTTTGTGATTCGTCCGGGACAAGGGCCATTCCTTTGGCCCCAAACAGGCGGTAAAGCTGACTCGATCAGTATAGCCATTCAGGGCAGCAAGCAGATGGATATAGAGGTTATGCCCTATTATATGATACGTACGCCTCAGATTGCAAAATCTGGCACATCAGTAACAGCTTCATTAAAGGCAGAAAAGATTATTACGGATGCTGTTAATGGCAGGAATATAGAAAGAGTAAGTCTTTATATCAACAAAACACAGTTTGTATCCGGTACAGACAATATAGCCAAGACAGATCTGGCAGGTTCTGCCATTACCGATCCCAACAGTATTACCTTAAGTGTGGCTATACCTACCATAAAACCAACCCAAAACTATGTTTTTGCCCGTATAGGGTTAAAAATTGCAGGTGCCGAAGACATGATCTTCTCACCTTTACAGAAAATTAACCTGTAAGCGGGACATAGTTGAATTTTTACAGGCCATCTAAAACGTCTATGTGATGGATGGCCTTTTTTTAGCCTTGTTCTAAATAGGAAGATACTTTACTTAAATATGTTGACATTTTTTCGATGTGATAAGAACTTTTTATTCGCTTCTTCGAAAATGATTTTAAAGCTTCCAATAATCCTATGTACAAATTGGCTGAAATCATAAATCTCAACAAACAACTATACCGAAGCGCCTTATAATGAAATACCCTTTTTTATTACTGGTTCTTTTTACATCCTTTTTGGAGGCACAGATACCTGTCGATCTTTCAAACTTTAATAAAAAAAATGGGGTGACAGCGTCAGTTAAGGGTAATTTACTTGATATAACATGGCCGGCAGGTAAGTCAGAAAAAGCACGTCTCGTTTTAAATTTAAAGAAAGAGGAGCCATTATTTTCAAAGATCAGTATGACGAGGTCGGGTGCGTTTAAAGACATTGCTTCAAACCTTGATCCTTCTTTTCTGCTTACCATAGGTAAAAGAACTTTAAGCCCAACAAGTGGAGGCTGGGATGTTTTTTTTGACAGGGTTCCTACAAAACCTTATAAATCTTACACTGTTGAATTTGAAAAACGCAGTGCTGCTGTATTAAGTTTAGGAAAGCAAACAACTGTAAGGGTATCTAAAGTAAACGCTGCTACTTTTTCAGGTGCCATTGAAATTACTTTATATAATGGCAGCCCTTTATTTAATGTGGCTGCTGTAATGTCTACTGATATAGACTCCACCGCTATTTTATACGATGCAGGTCTAGTAAGCAGTCAACAGGTTTGGAATAACATTGCATGGTCTGATGTTAAGAATACTTTACAGAGCACAAAAGCAAACTTGCCGGACACCAGTAAAAATTTAGAAGTAAAATTTCGTACGGTAATAGGAGAGAATGGCAATGGAAGTCTGGCACTTTTTCCTTCACCGCATCAATACTTTTACCCTCTTGATGAAGCATATAATTTAAAATTTACTTGGTTTGGTAATAACTACAGGAACATGGTTCCAGGCTATGGTATTGGAATTCGGCAGGATCCGTTAGGTGATAAACGCTATGTGCCCTGGTTTAATGCACCGCCGAAAACACAACAGAGGTTGAACTTTTTTTGCCTACTCAGCACAGATAAACCCGGTTCAGTTTTAGAAGATGTCAAGAAGTTTACACATAGTGATTCTTATCCTCCATTACCTGGGTATAAAACTTTTCAAAGCCACTTTCATAATGAATTTACAATGAAGGTTGCGCTTTCGGGAAAACCCATTCCCGAAAAGCCTGAGTTTGTAAATGTATTTAAAAAGACAGGAGTGAACATTGTACACCTGGGAGAGTTTCATGGAACAGGTCATCCCAGTGGACCAGATGAAGACAGGCTTAAAGAATTACATGCTTTATTCGAACAATGTAAACGCCTGTCAGATAAAAATTTTCTTTTATTGCCTGGGGAGGAGCCAAATAATTTTTATGGCGGTCATTGGCTCAACTTTTTCCCCACGCCTGTGTATTGGATCATGTCAAGAAAGCCTGATATGCCATTTGTAACAAATGACCCAAAGTATGGAAAAGTATATCGGATAAGTGATAAAAATGAGATGTTGAAATTATTTGAGCTTGAGAATGGATTAGCATGGACAGCTCATGCACGTACAAAAAGCTCAACAGGTTTTCCGGATGCCTACAAGAATGAAGACTTTTTTAAGTCTGAAACCTTTATGGGGGCAGCCTGGAAAGCTATTCCCGCAGATCTCTCTATCCCTACTTTAAGTAAACGGGTGCTTAACCTTATGGATGATATGGCAAACTGGGGATTAAAGAAACATGTAATAGGCGAGTCGGATATTTTCACTATTACAGAGCAAAATGAAATGTATGCTCATTTAAACGTAAACTACCTTCAGCTCGATAAAGTGCCTGATTATAGTGATAACTGGCAGCCTATTCTGAATGTCATTCGAAATGGTAAATTCTTTGTTACAACAGGTGAAATTTTACTGCCGTCTTTTACAGTTAACAAAAAGCAATCAGGGGAAACATTAAAATTAGATAATAGTGGTAAGGCAACAGTAAACTTAAAAGTTGATTGGACATTCCCTTTACAATTTGCAGAAATCGTTTCCGGGGACGGCAAGGAGGTTTATCGTCAGCGTGTTGATCTTACTAATACAGAGGCGTTTGGAAAAAAAGATTTTTCGTTTAATGTGAATTTAAAAGGAAGAAAATGGGTGAGAGTGGAAGTTTGGGATGCCGCAGTTAACGGAGCTTTTACCCAATTTGTATGGATTGATTAAGATTGCTGTTATAGTCTCCAGGGCATAATTTAGTAACTTTTTATTTA
>JANPPB010000346.1:0-3563 GCA_031428295.1 Segetibacter sp.
ACAGATAATCATTTTCCATACCGCATATTGGCAGCGCAACAGGATAATAGTACTTTGAGAATATTGAGCCGAACTTATAAAGGTGGAATTACTGATCGCGATTGGGAGCCCACTGCAGGTGCTGAGAGTGGATACGTTATAGCCGATCCTTTAAATCCTGATATTGTATACGGTGGAAATTATGGCGGATATTTATCAAGACTGGATCATAAAACAGGCGAGAACAGGGCGGTAAGTGTATGGCCCGATAACCCCATGGGTGCGGGTGCCGATGTATTAAAGTATCGTTTTCAATGGAACTTTCCGATCTTCTTTTCTCCACATAACCCTAAGCGGTTGTATGCAGGTGGCAATCATTTATTTGTTTCAGAAAATGAAGGTCAAAGCTGGGAAGAAATAAGCCCCGATCTTACTACAAATGATAAAAGTAAACAAGGTGCAAGCGGAGGACCCATTACAAAAGACAACACCAGTGTTGAATATTACTGCACCATATTTACTGCAACTGAGTCTTCTTTAGAAAAAGATTTGTTATGGACAGGAAGTGATGACGGACTAATACATGTAAGCAAAAATGCAGGTAAGCAATGGGACAATGTAACCCCGCCTGCTGCAGGTAATGGAATGATGTGGAATTGTGTTGAGACAGATCCGTTCAGGAAAGGAACGGCATATTTTATTGGTACAAAATATAAGCTGGATGATTTTGCTCCTTACATTTTTAAAACCCAGGATTATGGCAAAAGCTGGAAAAAAATTACCAATGGTATTGCACCAAACCATTTTACAAGAGCTTTAAGAGCCGATAGAAAAGTGCCCGGCTTGTTGTATTGCGGCACAGAGTACGGTATGTATATTAGTTATGATGAGGGTGCTAACTGGAAGAAGTTTCAGCTAAATCTTCCAATGGTTTCCATAACGGATCTTGCTATTAAAGAGAATGACCTGATTGTAGCAACCCAGGGCCGAAGCATCTGGGTACTCGACGATCTTAGCCTTGTTCAGCAAAAAGAAGATCAGCTATCAAATAAAAAACTTCATGTTTTTAATGTGGCCGAGGCTTACCGGGTTGAAGGGTTTAGAAATACCAATATAATAAACGCAGGGATGAACCCGCATAATGGAGTAGTGTTTAATTACTTTTTGAACAATGCCGCCGATACATCAAAAGTATCCATCTCAATTTTTGATAAAAAGGAAAAACTGATAAAGACCTTTAGCAGGGATGCAAAAGATACAACCGATAAATTGGAATTTGATAGCGGAATGAACCAATTTGTATGGAACATGATGTACCCTTCGGCGGAGAAAATTGAAGGAATGATATTGTGGAATGGAAGCGTGGGTGCGCCAAAAGCTGCTCCCGGTAAATATAAAGCCAGGTTTAGGTATGAAAAGGATTCTATGGATGTTCCCTTCACAATTAAACCCGACCCTAATTACAAAATGAATGATGATGAATATGATGAGCAGGTAACTTTTTTATTAAAGGTGAGCGATAAGTTTAACGATATACAAAAGGCCATAAAAGACATCCGCTCCATTCGTACGCAATTAAATGATTTCACTTCGAGGCTTGATACTTTCAATACCAAAGAGCTGAAGAAACTCGCCGACAGTATCAACAAAAAAGTTACCTCGGTTGAAGAGGCATTGTATCAAACAAAAGCAAAAAGCGGGCAGGATGTTTTGAACTTCCCCATTCGGTTAAACGATAAAATTTCAGGACTTTTTGATTATGCAAGCAGCGGCTACAACGCACCGGGTAAGCAAGCTAAAGATGCGTTTCAGCAATTGAGCGCCCAGGCCGACCAGCATCTTTTAGTTTTAAAACAAGTAATGAACAATGAGGTAAAGCAATTTAATAAGCTGGTTCATGAAAAAGAAATTCCGGTTATTGGGGTAAAAAGGTGATTACATGAATTGGGGTTAATTCCTGGTTGATCACATATCTTGTTGGGTTCCAACATTTGCAATTGTATGACTATCGTTGAAATTTGCCCTTTCCATTTAGTTATTTACAGGATACTAAAAAATAATCCCGCAATTACTGCGGGATTAAATTTTTTCTGTTTTTCCGATTAGCCTTGTTGGTTTTTCAGGTAATGGAACGAATAGATTCGTTTGGTTCTTTTGGAAAAATTGGATAGTTGGTTTTTCTTTTCAGAAATTGGATAAAACGGGACTTTTCATGTTATTGGATTCGAAAGGGTACGTTGGATTATTGTGATGTAAAAATATATGGTGACTTTAAATAAAGTAAAGTGTTAAAGACATTGAGATATCCGATTCGGACACATTAATATTTATAGGATGTTGCACAATAAACTATTTGCATTTGAGTTGCAGACTATTGATTTTGTTTTATTTAGTCCTCACATAGGATGTCTGGCCTGCGCTCCATGGTTCTCATCATCGATTGATCGTGCCTCCACTCATCTACCTTTTTGGGGTCACCGGTCAGCAATACTTCGGGTACTTTCCAGCCTTTAAAATCGGCGGGCCGGGTGTATACAGGTGGTGCTAATAAGTTATCCTGGAAAGAATCGAAGAGGGCAGAAGTTTCATCGTTTAGCACGCCCGGCAACAACCGGCCAATGGCATCGGTTACAACAGCAGCAGCCAACTCTCCACCGCTTAAAACATAGTCGCCAATCGAAATTTCCATGGTTATATAATGCTGTCTTATGCGTTCGTCTATGCCTTTGTAATGCCCACAAATTATCAGGAGATTATTTTTTAACGAAAGTCGGTTGGCAGTCTGCTGGTTAAATGTTGGGCCGTCGGGTGTCATGTAAATCACCTCGTCGTAGGCTGTTGTTTGTTTAAGATGATCGATTGCACGGCTCAGAGGTTCGGGCATTAATACCATACCGGCGCCACCGCCATATTGATAATCGTCTACCTGGTTTTGTTTGTTAATGGCAAAGTCGCGAAGATTAATTAGGTTAACCTCGAGCAGGCCTTTGTCTCTGGCCCTTTTAATAATAGATTGAGAAAATGGGCCATCGAGCAAGGCAGGCAGAACGGTAATGATATCAATTTTCATAAGGCAAACTTAAACCAATTGTATTTGCAGATTACTCTTGTACCAATTGGGCAGGCTGATGCATCAGTCTTCATCCGTAGTAAAATCTTCGATGTCTCTTCGCCCTTTTTTTGTGGGTCTGCCAATTTTGCTTAACCGTTTGCCGGTGTGAAATGATGGTGCCAGAAATGTTGACTTGTCCAGTTCTTCTTCCGGTGTAAGATCGATATAGTTATTGATTGCATCTGTAAAGGCTACCCGGTTGCTTAAGAGTCCGGTTACTTTTACGATCCATTTCCGGGCTTCCGTTTTTATCTCGTATTCTTCGCCGAGGTTAACCGTTTTAGATGCTTTAACCGAGTTGCCGTTCCAACGCACCTTTCCTTTGTCGCATGCCTCGCTTGCCAATGCACGGGTTTTAAAAATGCGTATTGACCATAAATATTTATCGATGCGTAACTTTTCTTTGGCTGCTTCTTTCATTGCTATTTTAATTTAATTCAGCTCATCACAAAGGTTTGTTGTAAAATTATTT
>JANPPB010000347.1:0-2886 GCA_031428295.1 Segetibacter sp.
TGATTTGCTCCTGTAAAATTTGCATCTCCAATAATAGCATCAACGGTTGCAGTTGGAACGCCGGCTGTCCAGTTAGACGCTGTTGCCCAGGCCGTACTGGTTATTCCTTTCCAACTGGTAGATTGTGCAAATGAAGATTGACCCAATAACAATAGTATGCATGTCCACAGAAGATATTTAAAAGCTGAAGTTTGAATATTGGGTTTTTCTCTGGAATTTTTCATATAATACAATGAGAAGAATAGATCCTTCCACAATTAAGTAATTACAACGGCCTTTAATAACTTTTATTGTATTGATTTTTAAATGGTTAAATAAAATTTTATTTGTATAAATTTTAAACATAATACTGTTAAGAGCTATCAACAACTTATTGCTTATTTCTTGTACAGTCATTTTCCAAAATATGGAATTATCATTTTGCCAGTGGCCGCTGGGCACAATAAGCATGTCTAATCTATCATCCGTTCACCCAAAATTTTAAAAGTGGTTGGACTTATATTTTTAAAAAATGTCTTGATGATTCGTAAACTCAACCTTCATATTCAACTTGCTTCAAGGTCTTCCGAAAAATCTGTAGCAATCTTAAAATAGACTCCCCCATCAACCAATAGTTCACCAACTACACTTACATTTCCGTAATAATCCCAATTTAATGAGCAAGCATTTACTCCTTATAGCGTCCATAGTCCTTTTTAGCCAGCAGCACATGGCACAATCACCAGCTATGCTGGCTACCAGGCAATTTGTTAAGCAAAATGCTGGTAGTATAATCGAGGAGTATGTTCAGTTTTTATCAATCCCCAATGTGGTAGGCGACACTGCCGGTATCCAAAAAAATACTGCATTTATTATGAAAATGATGGGGGACAGGGGCATTCAGAACATTCAACTTTTAACCGGCAATACATCCGGAACACCTCCTACAGTTTATGGTGAGGTTATGGTACCCGGTGCCAGGCAAACACTCATCTTTTATGCTCACTACGATGGGCAACCCGTAAATCCCGCCCAATGGGCAAAGGGATTAGAGCCATTCACTCCATTATTATTTACCAATGCAATTGACAAAGGTGGAATAAAAATACCCTACCCCGCAGATGGTAATTTTAACAACGACTGGAGGATTTATGGCCGCAGTGCCTCGGATGATAAAGCAGGGGTAGCTGTTATGCTAAATGCTTTGGAGGTGATCATGAAAAAGGGTTTAAAACTTTCAGCGAACATCAAATTCTTTTTTGAAGGTGAGGAAGAAGCAGGCTCGCCTCACCTAAAGGAGATACTTCAAAAGTATAGTGCCTTACTTCAGTCAGATGCATGGATCATTTGCGATGGTCCGGTACACCAATCAGGTAAAAAGCAAATTGTATTTGGCGTAAGGGGCGATGCACACCTTGATATGACTGTGTATGCTTCCAAACGCCCATTACATAGCGGACACTATGGCAACTGGGCTCCCAATCCTGCCCTCATGCTTGCAAAATTATTAGCGGGTATGAAGGATGATAATGGTAAGGTGCTCATTAAAGGATTTTATAATGATGTAACACCCCTAAGTCCATCTGAAAGGCTGGCGCTGTCAAATGTTCCTTCGGTGGATGAGCAAATGAAAAAAGAATTGGGAATAAGCACTGTGGAAACAAAGGGTGCCACCCTAAACGAAGTTATAAACCTTCCGTCCTTAAATATAAACGGAATGCAAAGTGGCAATGTTGGTAAACAGGCGTCAAACCAGATACCAACTTTTGCAACCGCAGTTCTTGATTTAAGATTGGTGTTAGGCAACGATTGGCAACGCCAGCAACAAAAGGTGATTGATCATATAAAAAACCTGGGCTATTTTGTAATCGATCGTGAACCAACCGATGATGAGCGGGCTACGCATGAGAAAATTATTAAAGTTCTTACTGGCAATGATGGCTACAATGCCCAGCGAACCTCCCTTGATCTTCCGCTTGCAAAAAAAATAATCGAAGCAGTCAAAACTACCACACCAGACCAGGTGGTGTTGCAACCCACCATGGGTGGAAGCCTGCCTCTATTCCTGTTCGAAAAATACCTGGGTGCAAAAACAATTACCATTCCTGTGGCCAATCACGATAATAACCAGCACGCCGAAAACGAAAATATTCGATTGGGAAATTTTTTCGATGGTATTGAAACGATGGTTGCTTTAATGATGATAAATAAATAGAATTGAAGACTTGTTGATTTATGAGCTTTTTCTCATTAGTTGCCAACTAAATAAAGTTGTCCAACCAAAATTTTTGAAGGTCCATAGCAACTTCCAAAAAACAAAGTGATATTTTTCGGCTATTTTATAATATTACCCTACTTTTGCAGCCGATAAAAAAAGATGAAATTCCTGGTGTCTATTAAAAAAAACAAAGATGTCGTATTTAACTACAGAAAAAAAAGCAAGCGTTTTCGCTGAATTTGGTGGCAGTGCTACTAACACAGGTTCAATTGAAGGCCAGGTTGCATTACTAACCGAGCGTATCGGTTCAATCTCAAAGCATTTGCAAGTCAACAAAAAAGATTTTTCAACTCAACGTGGTTTAATGAAATCAGTTGGTAAGCGTAAAAGCTTATTGCTTTATTTGCAAAAGCACAATCTTCAAGGCTATCGTGCCTTGATTGAAAAGCTTGGATTAAGAAAATAATCACCCTATTTATATGATGTTCTATTCCCAACTGGCAATTATACCCGTTGGGAATAGTTGTTTTGTATAAATGCTCTTATTCAATAAACATATTATTAACCGAAAGGGTGAAGTATTGATCAGTTCCTGCCTTCGTCTTCATTTTTTCGAAACTTAAACTTGCTATTATGTTGTCTCAACCAATTAGTGTGAGCTTCGATTTGGGCGGAGGCCGCGAGGTCTT
>JANPPB010000348.1:0-1632 GCA_031428295.1 Segetibacter sp.
CCATCTTTAGCCACCAATACTACACAGCCGGGGGTTGCATGTTTGGCAATAGCATCGTTTGCAATGGAGTCGATGGTGGTAAAAGTCTGCGGGTTAATGCCCACTGTTTCAGGCGCCACAGATGGAAAATAGTAATTGTGATTGGTACCGCTTCCAAAGTGAAAACTATCACTGACGGTTACCGTTAATTTTCCTTTGGCTACTTGCTCTCCCTTCAAAAACGATATAGCAACCTGTTGTACTGCCGGTATATCTTCATAACAAGCTAACAGGTTCGGCGCATTGTCAATGTTTTTTATTGCATAAGGGTTTCCAAAAACAAAGGTTATTGAAGGAACTTCTTTTTGAACGAGGTTTATAAGATTAATAGCAGCCAGGCTGATGCCGAAATTATTTGCGGGCCTGCGACTGTAATTGTGTAATCCAATAATAACTGCGGCATATTTTTCTTTTAGTGTTGCTGCCAACATGCTAACAGGGCCAAGGTCTTTTTTAAAATCGAAGAGGTAAGTATCTGCACCATAAAGTTGCTGTAAGCCTTTGCCAAATGCGTTTAAAGAATCAACACCAACACCCAGGTAAGCTATCTTTTTACCTTTAGCCATTGGTAACAACTCAGGATCTGTCTGGCGTAAAAGTGTAATGGCATTGTTTGCTACCAGTTTATTTAGTTCGGCAGTTTTGGCATTTAAATCGGAGAGTAACCCTTCGATAACTATCGGCTTTATTTTGTTAAGACCCAATTGATATTTAGCTGCCAGTACCTTTTTTACCCGGCTGTTTAAATCCTCCCATTGAAGTTTGCCGTCTTTAATTGATTGCATTATAGCCGAAATACTTCCCGGCACATCTACGGGTACGAGAAGCAAATCGTTACCGGCAATCAGCGATTGAACTGAGGCAGCACCTGCAGGGTAATATTTAGTTACGCCACTCATCTCCAGTCCGTCGGTTATAGTAAGACCGGTAAAATGTAATTCGTCTTTTAGCAAGCCTGTTACATTTTTATACGATAATGAGGTAGCCTGGTTGGCCGTGGTATCAATTGCCGGAATATATAAATGGGCACTCATAACACTGCCAACGCCTTCTTTTATCAGTTGTTTAAAAGGATACAGTTCCAATGAATCCAGGGCCTCACGTGTCTTATTAATTATTGGCAAATCAAAATGGGAGTCAACAGCCACATCGCCATGACCGGGAAAATGTTTTGCGGAAGCCATTACACCTGCACGCTGCATACCTTTCATAAACTGAGTACCAAACAGGGCTACCCTGTATTTATCCTCACCAAAACTTCTGTCGTTTATTACCGGGTTATTGGGGTTGTTATTTACATCAACATCAGGGGCAAAATTCAGTTGAATGCCCAGGCGTTTACATTGTTCACCTATGGCATTACCCAAAGTGTAGGCTAGTTTAGCATCAGGTATTGCCCCTATCATTAACTGGCGGGGAAAATTGATAACACTATCCAACCTCATACCCAGGCCCCACTCTCCGTCTATGCTTATGAGTAACGGAGTTTTAGCCAATGCCTGGTATTGATTGGTAAGATTTGCCTGCCTTACCGGCCCACCCTGGAAGAAGCACAACCCACCTACATTGTATTTTGAAATTTGATCTGTAACC
>JANPPB010000349.1:0-3184 GCA_031428295.1 Segetibacter sp.
GATGAACTTCATTTAAATGGCATCAAAGTTTTTGCAAGCGAGATGACTGCTTCAACCAGCATTTTTGATGTAAAGTTCAGCGAGCCTTGCGCCATCGTATTAGGTAGTGAAGACAAAGGCATTTATCCTGCCCTCATGAAAATTTGCGACGAAACCTTCAAGATACCCATGCAAGGCGATTTTGAGTCGCTGAATGTATCGGTTGCCGGGGGGATGATATTATTTGAGGCTATGAAGCAGCGGATGGAAGGGTAACTTAACGTGGTTGTGTATCTGGAATATTTACGATCTCTCTTCGTAAGGCTTCCAATACCATTCCTACCCGGCTTTGTACATGCCGTGTGAGCTTACCGGATTGTTGTAGGGGCATTAGCTTCGCATTAGTATCTTAATGCGTGTTTGGTTTAAGAGTTAAAACAAGTCCGAATGTGTACCTGTTCTTGTAAGGGTAATGGTTTTATCGGACTCATCCAGCAGCCAAATTAAAAGCCAATCAGGTTGTATGTGACATTCCCAGACCTTTATAGTTCCCGGTTAGTTTGTGAGGTTTAAATTTAGAAGGTATAAACCCGTCCTTTTCCATTAACAAAAAAATGGAATTTATCAATTCCATTTTGTATCCCCTTTTCTTGCAGAGTTTATAATCTTTCTCAAATTGATTTTGTAGTAGTTAACGAATACATACTACTTGTTTAAAAATGCTATTAGTTCATTGGCATTCTTGTGCTTTTTCGTTTTACCTTTTATCGCACTTTCCATAGCCAGCTTAGTTATGGAGTTTGGCTCTTCTATAATTTCAGCAAAAGGCATTGTTTCAATCAGCTCCACAAATTTTTTTGCTTGTTTGGTTTTTGTATCTATTCTAATGTAGGTCAATGTCTTTTTTTATACAGCAAATCTAAATCAATAAAACATACAGGTAAAAATGATGAAGCTGAAACAGAAAAGTTTCATAGTATTCTGAATGAAAATAATGCCCGTATTTTAGATGACAGTATGTTGCCCGATGCGGCCATGGTTGAGGTTAATGTTGAAAATGCAAATCAGCTTCGTATTCATCTGGGCAATAAATGGCAATTTTTTCCCGAAAAAAAATATAGTGTTCCCGACACAAGAAAAAAGTTGAAAAAGTAAAATACCTTCTTGCTTCAGGTGGTTTACTTACTACAAAAAACATACGCTTGCAAATTGCTGTAAGCCTCCATTAGTCAAAATAAAGCAACCATCGATCAATCCCGGAAAGTCCCGCCTCTGTTGGGTGTGTCACGAATGAAGGGAATGGATAAATCCTTTTAATGTTGTATAAAAGATGGTAGTAGGCCTGCCGCATGCCGCCGCCGCGGGGGACAGGCGAAGTATGCAAACCATCCCGCTTACGGGACAGGCTCTGAAGTTTCTGTGTTTAAAGGGCATGATGCTGAACGTTCAGGCAAAAGACCCCGCTAAAAGCAGGGTTTGGTACGTGTAGGGAAGCTACTGCCTCTGTTGGGGTGCTTTACCACGGTTCATTAAAGCCACTGTTGGGTGTTCTTCACCAACAGTTCTTTGACTGGTCATTGTTTAAAGGTGAAGAACATCTTCAAAGGCGAAAAGGTAAAGAACACCTTCAAAGGCGAAAGGTCAAAATATTGCTCTATACCAGCCTTAATGCTTCAAAAACCAATTTGCCAAAATGAGCAGTACCAGCGTAAACCAAAAACCAAACATCCATTTTATCATATCAATCTTTGTGTTACTTACCTCACGTACGAGATACTCCTTTGTGGGAAAATTTTGGTGCAGGTCGTCTTTAAGCGCTTTGATGTCTTTGCTTAGGTATTCGTATTGCTTTTGAAGTGTTGCTTGTGTTTCTGCCTTAACAAAATTGACCAATTGCTCTGCTTCTTTTTCACCCAATTTTGGTTTTAGTAAATTAAAAAGTTGTAAATCTGATATATTAATTGCTTCCGGCATTCTTCAAAAGTACACAAGAACTGTAAATTTTAAGTTACTGCTTTAGTAATGTTTAATTGTAGCACAATAGGAGCGTTGAACTTTTCGCCAATAGTTATTTTGCCCTGCTATCATTTGCAGGTGAGAAACGCTTGTGCAAATGCAAAAATAAAAAGTGCGCAGCCGACATACAAAAAGGCTGATTGGTTTTTTCGGCAATATTTCTTTGGCGGGTTGCTGACAAATAAGATCCAGACAGGCGTTAATGCACAACCAGTATTGAAGGTAAAGAACACCTTCAAAGGCGAAGGCAACATTCCATTATTTCTGTTATTAGATGAAATTACAGACGTACGAAATATAGGAGCAATTACCCGAACAGCTTTGTGCTGCGGTGTGCAGGCAATCATCATTCCTGAGAAAGGAGTAGGTGCTTTAAACGAAGATGCGATTACAACCTCAGCAGGTGCATTGGAAAAGATTGCAGTCTGCCGGGTAAATAGCTTAATGAAAGCGGTTGACGAACTACACTTAAACGGCATCAAAGTTTTTGCAAGTGAGATGACCGCTTCAACCAGCATTTTTGATGTAAAGTTCAGCGAGCCTTGCGCCATCGTATTAGGCAGCGAAGACAAAGGCATTTATCCTGCCCTCATGAAAATTTGCGACGAAACATTCAAGATACCCATGCAAGGCGATTTTGAATCGCTGAATGTATCGGTTGCCGGGGGGATGATATTGTATGAGGCTATGAAGCAGCGCATGGAAGGGTAGCACCCGAACTGTTTATTCTTAGGATTTGCCTAAACGTATTTTTAAAGTTAATGTCGGCTAGCGTCTCACCGCAATGCTATTTCCCTGGGGCCCACTTATTGAAGCATAATATCAGGGAGGAATATTTTTCTTCGCCAGAAATCGGGCATCCGCTCACCGGTGAAATGTGCTATGAATGCATTGTTATAAAGCAGCTACGCAAAATCAACTACCGATATCGTTAGTTTTAAATTTTTGAGGTAGTAATTGAAATATCCGTCTAAATGTTGGCTTAAAACAAATTCGATAGCCGACTGGCATCTGATAGAATTTCCTCACCACATTTTTCGCAACTATACTTCCATCCAGACTGTTTATGTTGGTAGTCTATTAAAAAAATTGCTAATGAAGATTTTCCTGTTTGCTTTTTCGCTGTCCATTTCTCTGGTTGCCTGTGGGCAATCCGCATCTCCAAAAAAAACGGTTCCAACCCTTGATA
>JANPPB010000350.1:0-3128 GCA_031428295.1 Segetibacter sp.
AAAGTTTACATGCAAACTTTGCAATTCGCCGTAAAGTGTATTGACAACGGATCGCAGTTCCTCACTTTTGTGCATGGCCATACTTCTGCTTCTCACTCTTTCCAATGACAATTCAATCTCTGCTTCCCTTGCCTGTGCTTCCGCTTGTTTTAAATCGTTGAAACGCGTATAGGTTAAATCAAAAACTTTGGCGAAACGGAGTAATATATTAAAATGTTCATCGGAGAGGGGTTCCAGGCTTGCTAACGTCAGGTTACCAAAATTAGCAAACGAAGCATTTAAATAGACGCTATCAGGTGCTCTCATACCAGTAACAACAAAATCAGGCAGCAAAGACAATTCTGTTTCGGAGAAAATAAAATCGTCCCAATGTTTCTTTATGGTTCCCTGCAGAAAGTATTGCCATTTTAAAGTTCGTTCCTGCCATGCTTTTAAATATGCCAGGTTAGGTGGATGCTCATGGTATTTTACAAAGAAATTCATAGGCTTATCCGGGGCTTCTGAATTGGCCATCAACCACCTTGCATCATTTGTTTTGGGATCATAGATCATAATAACGCACCGGGTGAGCACAAAGTCGAGTTTGGTTAATTCAGTAAATACGGTACCAACCAAAGCGTTTAATTCTTCTGAATTATGCATAGCCATAGCACTGGCTCTTATCCTTTCCAGCGCCCCTTCAATTTCCAGTTCGCGGTTTTGTGCTTCTACTGCTTTTCTTTTTTGCTCCAGCTCCGCAATTGTTTCTTCCAATAAAATAGCGGTGGTTCTTTTTACTATTTCAGTTCGCTCAAGTTTAAAGGCGGTTATATCTAATTCTTTACCGGCATCTTTTAAAGATTTTTCGATACTACTTTTTTCTTCAGCGGTCAGGCTTTCGTTTTGCTGAATAGTATTTAATATGGTTTGAAGATGCTGGTTCATTTTATTTCGTTTACTGGTCTTTTTTTCGGCTATACATCATTCAGGATGCAATCCCGAAAAAAGATCGGGACAAGTTTCGGCTAAGAGAACAAGATGTGCAATAAATTTTTATGAACCAAACAGTATTGCTGCAATTTTTCACTGTTGCGTCGCACTCGTGTACGCTTTGTTCTACATTCAGCAATGTGCAACTTTATAAGACGTGAAGCAATGTCATTAATTTAAGCCTTTAGGCATTTTCGTCATTCTCACAATAAATCAGGATTTAGGAATCCTTTTGATAATGTTAGTACACACTTCATGGATGCTGAAATAAATTCAGCATTACGGCTCTCCTTTCACAATCTTTGTTATCCAAATAATTCTTAAGTTAATGGCATTGATGCATGAAGTATGAATAAAATTCGTACAGTACAAGTGAGTGACCCCGCAAGTCTGACGGGGGAGCCACAACCGGAGCTTAATAGTATGACCATGCTAAGCTCATAAAAAACATTCATCGCTCTTTTAATACCACGCAACAACTGGTAAGGTTATGCATTTCTAAATTTCCACCTGTTGCTCGTGCCAGTTCTGCATTAGAAAAGAAACCGACCATGGGTACGTTCCAGATGTTTTTTAATCCCTCAATCTCTTCTTTTATCATAGGCCCCAACGCATACTGCCTGCCTGCGCAACTAAAAATGACGAGGGCATCTGCTTCGGGCATTTCTGTAGCTTTTAATTCTTTGCAATTACTAATCACTTTTTCAACTACATCAAAATCGGGAGGTAACGAAAAACGCACCTTGCAACCCTGGGGTACCGAGCCACTGCAATAAAATGAATGATCGCTCCAGTCGATCAAAAGGCCCGGCCGCATTACTGGGTCCCCCTTTTCTCTTTGCATTTGTAATGGAAAAGTTGAGGCAATCTCCAGCATCAGGTTCTTATTATCGGGAGATACATTTTGAATGCCACCATATTTTGCAGTAAGGTCAAGTACGGGTATATCATCTACGGTATATACATGGTTGCCCTCACTTTTAGTAACAGTTCTTACGGTACCTACGGCATTCCACCCGCAGGTTGCGCGGCCTTTTATTATTATTTTATCTTCATCCAGCACTAACACCACCATACCTCTTTTACTCTGCCGGGTATTGGTAAAAACAAATTGTTCCGTAAATGAATAATCATCCCCCGCCGCTCCCCCATAAACATTTACCTGTTTGCCAATAATGTCTTCAAAGCCCATCAGTAACTCCTCGGAATCTGTTTCTGTATTACTGCACGAAATTAAAAAGGTGGGATGGGCAAATTGCTCCAATGCTTTTGTTGCCACAGCACCTGCTATTTCGCGGTAGTTTTTATCAGGATATTCCTCAAACAAAATAGTAAAATACTCCGGGTTCATATCCATTAATAAAATTGCTACCGATCCAATTTGCGTTTCTTCATCAATAAATTCACCGTTTGTAGAAGCCCCAAAAATGGCAACGCCTGCATTGTCTAATACCTGGCAGATGGCAATATGGTCCTGTTTAATAGACAGAAAAACGATGGCCAACGTTGGCTTAAAACCATCTGCCATGCTTTGGATTAATGCCGATGTAATTTCTTCTGTTGAGTTTCCTTTTATTGATTTTGCTTGCATAAGAAGGGCTGGTTGGGTAGACTAAATTTAAACTTATTACAGCAAGGGAAGAAGATGAATAATAAACTCCGCTCCTGCGACTTCCTTGCTCGCCGCCATGCGCTTTTACAATATCATAAATTGTCTGAACTCCCGCCTTTGGCGCGGGACAGGCTATGATTTATAGGATTATTTAATTAACCTGATTTTTAACTTATGATATTATGTGAAAGGCAATTCAATAAAAAATTCCGTTCCTTCTCCTTCCTTCGTCTCCACTTTCAATTCGCCGCCATGCGCTTATACAATATCATAGCTTAATGACAAGCCTAACCCTGTGCCCTGCCCCGGTGGTTTTGTAGTAAAGAAGGGTTGAAAGATTTTATCTACTACTTTTTGAGGAATGCCAGCGCCATTGTCTTTAACGCTTATAATGACCTCACCCCGACCCTCTCCAAAGGAGAGGGAGCGCTTTGTGCTTACTGAAACAGTTGGTTCATACGGTTGTCCTTGGTAGCTTGCCTGCCCCGGCATAACGGTGGTCGAAGCATTCTTTTCATTTACTGAATAGAATGCGTTATTGTATAAG
>JANPPB010000351.1:0-4463 GCA_031428295.1 Segetibacter sp.
TAGCGGAGGTATTGGTGAACGCAAAGCTATTGCCGCTCAGGCATTGCGCATTGGTGTTAATGGTAAACCCTGGTGATGGTTTAGGATTTACTGTAACACTCTGTGTTATGCTATCCTTACAACCATTGTTGCTTGTAACTACCAGCTTTACATTGTAGGTGCCTGCAGCAGCATACACCTTGGTAGGACTTGTTGCAGCAGACGATGTGTTATCTCCAAAGCTCCATTGGTAAGTCATACTGCCACTGCTTATGCTTGAAGTATTTGTAAACACAAAACTATTTCCATTTACGCATTGCGTATTGCTGTTAATAGTAAATGCAGGTGTGGGTTGAGGATAATTGGTCACAGTAATTGAAGCCGTATCCTTACAGCCAATACTGTTTGTACCCACTACCTGGTAAACACCCACATCTACACTTGCTGGTTGTGCAAGCGCAACAAACGACTGCGTGAAGTAAGTATAAGTGAGTGCAGCATCAGTATAATTTTGGGTAAGATCATAATTAAAGCTGGCGCATTTGCTTCTTGTAATATCCAACCCAACATCAGGCTTAATAATGCTGATGGGGGCAGAAGTGTCGCCTACAAACGAACCGGTACTGCTCATAAGCCTTATACGGTAATCTGTTCCGTTTGGTAAATTGAAAGGTATAGTAGCATTGATAACAGCGGCTTGGTTAAGCCCGTTTCCAACCAATGATACACTGCCTATAGCGACCGGTGCTGCAAACGAACCTGTTGCATTGCTTAGTTGTGCAGTAATGGTGTTGCCTGCACTGAATGCTCCATCTGCATTTGCATTGATTGTTATACCAAATGCCTTGCATGCTGAAACAGGTGCTGTTATACCAATGCGAAGTTTATAAATAGTTGCTGTCAAAATGCTGGTATCACCTACACATCCATAATTGGTTTCTACTAATTTAATAGTACCGGTGGAAGTAGTGGACGATGGCTGCATCCATGTTACACCAATGCTGTTGGTATTGCTGCCGCTTTGTTGTGTCCCCTGGGTTAATATCCAGTTCCAGGTGCTGCCGGTAACTGATGGTACATTATAATTATAACTGAGTGTACCGTTTACATTTAACGGACCGTTTATGGTTTGCGGCTGCGACTTGTTACCAATGGTTAATGCATCGCTGCCTGCTAAGCCTGTAACCACCGGATTTGTACTGCTAACACGAACCCTGAAATTAGTACCGCCCACTACATTGTTAGGTAGTTTGGCTGCAATAATAGCGCTGTTAGTACCGGTGTAGGAACCAATAATAACGGGTGAAGCAAACGAGCCATTCGCATTGCTAAGCTCTGCATTAAATACATTGCCTGCGTTGTAAGTGCCCCTTGCATCAAACGATAGCTTTACGCTGTCCTTTACACACATCACTTTTTTAGTAATTGAATTTACATTTATAAAAGGCGATGGTGCTGTAGCAGCAATCGGGAAAGTATATATATTGGTAATACTCCATCCACTGTTAGCACGGCTGCGTATGAACAACCGGTGATTGCCTACAGAAAGCCCTGAAATATTAATAGGTGCTACAAAATCAACAAAGTTTGGAGAAGAATTTACTACAACCGGAACTGCTTTGCCAATACCCGGATCGGTATCAATAAAATATTCCACATGGGTTATATCCCCTGGCGGCAACCCACTTGCCGGGTTTGGTTTATACATAATATGCCGGTTGGTTATGCTCCATTTACCATCAGCATTTTTGCTGCGGATAAATAATTGGTGCACCCCTATTGGCAAGGCCGAAATATCAGCGGCAAAATTTACATTCTGCACATCAACTCCCAGCGTTACAGGTATGTTGGTGGCATTGCCAAAGCCGGGATCCGTATCAAAAAAGTATTCTGCTTTTACAATATTAGCAGCTGCTGACGCCCCTGTACTATTTGGTTTATATAAAATCTGGCGATTTGTAATGCTCCATTTACCAGCGGCATTTCTGCTGCGCAGGTATAATGTATGTACGCCAACAGTTAAGGTGCTAATGTCGGCCACAAAGGCTATATCAGGCACATCAACTCCGGCAGTTAATGGTATATTAAGGGCATTGCCAAAACCTGGATCAGTATCAAAAAAGTATTCTGCTTTTACAATATTGCTGGCCGCAGATCCGGCAGTGGCAGTTGGTTTGTAAAAAACAAACCGGTTGGTAATACTCCATTTACCGTTGGCATCGCGGCTGCGGATGAAGAGAGAATGTATGCCTTGTGACACAGCACCAAGAGCAACACCAAAAGTATTGTCTGTAATGTTGGGCGAAGGCGTTGTAATTAATATGCTGGTTGCATTGCCAAAACCCGGATCGGTATCAATAAAATACTCTGCCGAGGTTATATTGGGTTGAGCAGATGCCTGCCAAAACCAACACCAGCATACTATTAGTGCAATAATTTTTTGCATAACAATAGTTTTATATCCCGCCTAACTAAAGTGAGCTAATTGCACAGTTGAGCAACGTTACATACTTGCGTACTATGCTTAGACAACAGCTATAACGGGATTGGTTTGGTTTTAATTATTACTCTTGGTGCTAAACGTTACGTTGAGGGTATTGCCTGACGGTGCTGTAGGTGCCTGTATTTTATAAATGGCGGGGATAGCAGGTTGCAGGGCGAGTTTAAAAGAAGAACTACCACCATAAGCGCCAAGGTTTACAGCGGGGGTACCGCTGCCTGCACCTAGTGCCGGGCTGCCTGCTTTTAATACGAATGATGCATCATCCGTACCACTGTTATTTACAAAGACAGTGCTCATGTCAACCCCATTTTGATTATTGCTGCCGGCAGGCAATACACCTGCTGCACCAGCCATATTATACTGCACGGTAGTGTTGTTAAAAGTGTAAGCAGTGGTAACTTTATTAAAAATATTATTCTCCACAACTGAATTCTCTACGGTGCCTGCACCGACATAAACTGCATTAAAAACATTATGGGTAATTACGGCTAATGTGTTAGTGGAATTTACATCCAATTGACCCTCGAAAATATTGTTTGTAACGACAGTGTTGTTTCCAGTAGCTATTCTCATTCCAGATTTCGAATAGCAATTTATGATAACTATGTTTGATGCAGGAACACCGTAGTTTTCTATCGCAATTTCTCCCCCTGCATAGCATCGGTCAACTCTTAAACCTTGCTGGTCTACTGAAATAGAACCATTTACGTACACATGAAACACAGAATTATCACAACCTGCTTGATAAGCTGTCAAATTATCCAGTTTACCAACATTTGGTGAAAATTGTTCGTTAGGATGAATGTTTAAAAAAGCACCGGTACTAATCCAGGTTAGCCTTTTGGTACAATTTAAACCGCCATAGATTGTAGTAGAGGGTTCGAGGTGGATGGTATCTCCTGCCAATACACTTGCAGCATCGTTCGCTG
The DNA here is from genome assembly GCA_031428295.1 of Segetibacter sp. Taxonomy (GTDB): domain Bacteria; phylum Bacteroidota; class Bacteroidia; order Chitinophagales; family Chitinophagaceae; genus Segetibacter. Next base: position 3,412 of record JANPPB010000351.1, read on the forward strand.
CCTGTGCGGTGGTAAAATCGGCAGTAACACCTGTATTGTTATTTACACGCCAAATTTTAGCAAAAGAAGTAGTGCAGATTAATAATGCAGCAAAGCAAAGAGTAAAAAGTTTTGTTTTCATGATTTTAAGTTTATTTTATATAAAAGGATTGTTGAATAATTGAAAAATCTGTTTTTTAATCATTTAATCATGTCCACTTCTAAAGTATGAATAAACAGGGTTTGAACCACACATTCATTATACTTCAGAATATAAAATGCTGAAACTTTAGATCAAAAGTTGTTTAATCAACAATTATTGGTTAAATAACTTCACTTACCGATACTTTTTGAGGAGTTATATTGAATCTAAAAAATAAAATGTTAGCAACATTTGCAACAGATTGTATTTTTTTCTTTGGCAGTAGTGATAACTTGAAAATTTGGGAGAGGAGAATAATAGTTTATTTACCAATTTTTTGTAGACATAATTTTTTTTACTGCTTATTAAACTAATAAAATATGCTTGGAATTTTTAAATTCCATCTTTTCTTATTGAATTGAGGTCTGATTACAAGGAGATAAATATTTAAGCAATTGTAATTCGCTGCTTCATAGCCTCATACAATATCATCCCCCCGGCAACCGATACATTCAGCGACTCAAAATCGCCTTGCATGGGTATTTTAAAAGTTTCGTCGCAAATTTTCATGAGGGCAGGATAAATGCCTTTGTCTTCACTACCTAATACGATGGCGCAAGGCTCGTTTAGCTTAACATCGAAGATGCTGGTTGAAGCGGTCATTTCGCTTGCAAAAACTTTGATGCCGTTTAAATGAAGTTCATCTACAGCCTTCATTAAGCTATTGACCCGGCAGACTGCAATCTTCTCCAGGGCACCGGCACTGGTGGTAATGGCATCTTCGTTTAAAGCACCAACTCCTTTTTCGGGAATGATAATAGCCTGCACACCGCAGCACAAAGCAGTCCGGGCTATTGCTCCTATATTTCGTACGTCTGTAATGCCATCCAATAACAAAAACAACGGGATGTGGCCTTGTTCTACCGTAAAA
>JANPPB010000352.1:0-6708 GCA_031428295.1 Segetibacter sp.
GGAAGAAACCGTTCCATAGATTTATACTTTCCGTCTTCATCAATGGTAATGGCCACAATCCAACCTCTTGCCCAATCAGTAACAAACCATTTACCCTCGTAATAGCCGGGGAAAGGACGTTTTGGATTTTTGAAGTCTGACTGATGATAAATGGGCCCGCCTGTAGCGCTTCGGCTGCCACTGCCCAACTCAGGAAACTCGTCTGAAACAATGTAAGGATACCAGATCAACGAGGGGTTGGCAGGCGGCAAATCAACCAGGCCTGTATTGTTGGGCGAATGATTTACCGGGTGTGCGGGATCAAACTTTTCGCCGCTCGTGCCGGTTGCAAAATCATAATCCCAGTAGGCTTTATTATCAGCCACCATGTAGGGCCAGCCAAAATTGCCCGCTTGTTTAGCCTGGTTAAATTCATCGTAAGCCTTTGGGCCGCGGCCTACGGTATCGCCAAAACCATCGGGGCCAACTTCTCCCCAATACAACCAGCCGGTTTTACTGTCTATGGTCATACGCCAGGGATTCCTGTTGCCCATAATATAAATCTCCGGACGTGTTTTGGGAGTTCCTTTTGGAAATAGGTTGCCTTCAGGCACAGTGTACGAACCATCCGGTTCGGGATGGATACGAAGAATTTTTCCCCTGAGATCATTGGTATTTCCGGATGATTTTTGAGCGTCACGGGGGGATTCTCCGGGGCGTTCATCAATTGGCGTGAAGCCACTGGACGACCTTGAAAAAGTATTGTCACCCGTAGTTAGCAGAAGGTTATCGTCTTTATCAAATAACATTCCCCCGCCCACATGGCAACATTCTTCACGCTGAACTGCCACTTCAAGCAATACTTTTTTTGAACTTTCAATTAATTTATTTCCCTGCCATTCGTATCGTACCACAATGTTTTTCGCTTCCTTGCCAGCTTGCGAGTAGTACAAATAGATCCAATGATTATCATCAAATTTAGGATCGAGAATTACGCCCTGCAGACCGTCTTCCGCTTCTGTCACCACACCTTTTACACTGGTATATTTAGTGCTTACCGGTATTTCGGCAATCACAGTAACCTTTCCGGTGGCAGGGTTATACACCTTTAATTTTCCTTTGCGCTCCGCAAACAACACCCTTCCGTCTTTCAATATTTCAAACTGCATCGGTTCCTCCAGCTTTTGGGCCAGCACCACTTTTGTAAAACGATTTTGCTCTGTATCAACTAATGCTTTTGTATCATCAAAATTTTCGGGGGCAGGTCTTCTAAATGCCAGGGAAAACAATCCTGTTAGTACCAGAAGAATAAGAATAACAGGAAAATACTTACGGGGAGAAATTTTACTCATGGTGGCTTTGCGTTAAGACTGTGAAAGTTTATTTTTTATAAATGCGGGCTGTCCAACCACCGCCCGGATACATTTTTATTGTGGGCTTCGAAATTAACGTACATCGCTCATTGGTTGTACAGTGTTGCTCATGGGATTTTTAAAAAGTAAATTATTCGTATTTTCTCCGTGTACTCTGAGGCTAAAACTCTTGCATACCTCTGTGGGTAATGTTTTATTCTCACAAAAACAACGGAGAGATGAATCAAGGATATCTAAGCGTAAAATTCAATATTTAGACAGCTTCTAAGCAAAAAGAAAGAATATGAGAAATACATTTAAAGGCTGCGGCGGAGCCCGTTGCAACTAATCATACAAGAAGGTTCACCCGAATCTTAACTTTGCCTTGTTTAATCGTACTTATGTTAAAAGTATTATCGTTTCATATTGCTGATAGTATAGACATCAAAGGATTTAAAGCTGTTTTTACAGCCGAGTTACTGCATTCGGATTCTGATGAGTTGTTTTATCGTACACCTTCCGATGAATTTATTTATGTCTTTAAGTTTGGTATTATATGCTTTTTTAATTACGATGAATTACAAGTTGCCTCATTTATTCAAATCATCACTCCATATTGCCGGAACACTGCCGCAACCAAGCTTAGCGAAGAACTGGTGATTGAAACAGGTGCCCCAAAAATAAATGTAGGCTTTAATAAGATTCAGATACCAGGTATAGATGCCGAAGTTTTAAGATTGATCATGCTAAATGTATCGCAGTCGGTAGCATTGGATCTCTATTTACAACAGACCAATACACTACTTGAAGAAACCAATTTTCATACGCAAATACTTGAGCGAAAAGGAAAATTGGACCTTTCGGGACGTAACCTGAAAAAATATATTGGCCGTACCCTTAATATTAAAAATCACATTTCGCAAAACCTGTACATATTTGATTCTCCTGATGAAACATGGGAAGATGAACAGCTAAACCTGCTCGACAACAGGCTAAAGAAGACCTTTGATCTGCAGGTACGATTTAGAACAATACAGGACGGGTTGGGCATTGTAAAAGAAAACCTTGAGCTGTTTAAAGACATTCTTCAGTATCGTAACAGTACACAATTGGAGTGGATTATTATAGTACTGATTTTGATTGAAGTAATAAACTTGTTTTTCGAAAAATTATTTAAGTAACAAAAAAAATCCAACCATTTTCTTCCTGCTGAGGAACAGCTTAAAAGCCTCAGCTTTAGCCCGCATCGGTATATGGTGTTGTCATCCATTGCTATTTGTTTGAGTTTGTTTATTGAAGTTTTCCTGCAGTTCTATTTGCTAATATTGTTTTTTGATGAAAGGCTATTTCTCCAATGGAACCACGGTGTATTTTATTTGCAGAAAGCTCCGCTTGCAATTGCTTCGTTGTTTTAGAACTTCCATCCCGGCTCCACCCCGGAGCATCAAACAAATAATGCAAACAGTCCTTTATACTTTTAGATTTTTTTAGATCATTCATTAATTGCTTCCATCCAAAAAATTCGATTACCAACAGATTAAATGAGTGAATGTTTTGTGTAAGCCCGTAGGTTGGTTTGTAAGTTTCCGTCTGGTAGGTTCCAAAAAATTTGTCCCAGATAATAAGCGTACCCGCATGATTCTTATCTAAATACTGAACATCACTTCCATGGTGAACCCGGTGATGAGAGGGCGTATTAAAAACACCTTCAAACAATTTCGGCATTTTATGTATGGTTTCGGTGTGCAGCCAAAACTGGTAGGCGATGCTTGCCGTTTTTAGAAACAGCACCATTGATGGCTCAATACCAATTAGCGGCATCCATGCCCAAAACAAAAAAACGCCCGACAAGTTATTTGTCCACGAACCCCGAACTGCGGTAGAAAATGTAAATTCCTGCGATGAATGGTGCACTATATGCGATGCCCATAGAAATCTTATTGTATGACTGAACCTGTGCTGCCAGTAAAAAGAAAAATCATCAGCAAAAAAACAGATTACCCAGGCATACCAAACCTGCTGTGGCAATGTAAATAGCCTGAATTGATAAATGAAACTATAGGTATAAAGTACTATGCCCTTTGTAAGTAACGTAACAAGTACAGCAATAGCTCCTGCAGATATGTTAGTAAAAATATCCTTGTTTTGTTGCCGATGTTCTTTGGCTAAAAAAAGTGCTTCAACTATTATTAAAACAACAAGAGCGGGTAAGGCGTTTAAAAGTATAGTGTCGTTTAACTGCATGGCCGTAAGGTTAAGGTGATTGAATAGAATGCAAACCTTTATTGCCCTGCCTTTACCAGTTCCCTGCTGGTATGTTGCAAAACGATTTGCAGTAATTCATACACAAGGAATAACAGTTTAAAAGAACTATACTTGACAAATATCAAAATGGAAAAAGTAGAAATGGAATTTGATAATTGTCAATTTTGAAAGGTGATAGATTATCTCTTTTGAGCCCTGATGCGGCTCAGGGTTTCAAGGCTCATGCCTAAATAAGTAGCAATATGTTTTAGTGGTGCTCTTTGCAATAGTTGTGGAAAGTGCTTAACAAAAAAACGATAGCGGTCTTCTGCTTTTGTTTTGCGAAGATTATATAGTTCTATCTCCGCAGAGTATAAATATAACTCTGTGAATTTCCTTCCAAGTACATTAAATTCCAGGTGATCTTTATACATCTGCTGCATATGATCGTAGTGGTAGCACACGAGGGTTACATCTTCTAACGCACTTATATTTTCATTGCCTGGTCTTCTGCTAAAGTAACTGTAGGTAGAGGTTATGTAAGATCCTTCCTGTAAAAACTTAGTGGTTATCTCCTCCTCGTCTTTAAGATAATAACTGCGAACGGCACCTTTTAAAACGTATGAAGTGTAATTGGCTATCCCTCCTTCTTTTAATATCAGCTCGTCTTTTTTATAATACTTTATTTGACCATAATCCCAAATGTCTTTTATCAACCCCTCAGACATGGGATAAATACTATTCAAATATTCAATTAGTGATGTGAGCATTTTTTTAATCCTTTAAGGGTTAAAGAATTACAACTTTTATGGGTATTATCATGCAAAACTTGGATAGCATTAAATTAAGAAAATTCTTATTAAGAATATAAGTTTATACCTAAGAGGCTTTCTAAATTTCTAATAATGAACCACAGGCACGGAAGAAACAGAGAAACACAGAGGCTATATGGGCCAAGTATAATGAGAGCTGTAGGCTCAACAAGTTTTGTAACAACGGATTTTATTCCGTTGCATATAGTACGTACAGCACAAGAGCCGTAGGCTCGTTCCTTATCTTTCAAGCAGCATCTTTAATACATGAACCGAACCTACGGTTCTTCTTTTCCTTTATACTTGATAACCACGGATTAAAATCCGTGTCTATAATATTTGCCAAGGCTACGCTTTACAAAGGTCAAAACCCAATTAGACTTTACCTCTATGTTATTTTTTTATTCCTTAGCTTGACGCCTATGCTTAAAGTTATGGGACAAGCATCTACAGTGTATCGAATCAATACTTCAGCAAGACCTTCATTGAATCAAATTTGCAATTGGTTCAATTCATCTCTCTTCTAAAAACAAAAGCCCGATAACTTTGAAAGCATCAGCTTAAAGAAGCCATCTTTAATTATAAGTAATTGATTTGAGCTGATGAGACTTATTTGACGGAAGCAAAAACCAATTTATTGTGCCCAAAGTAGTTTACCAGGTTTACGTAGTTGAACTATCTAAAAAAGTGTTTAACGAGAACGCCAGGTTCAGGGCGGCCAACCCGCAATTTAATGGAGTGCTGGAGTGCCTTTATGTGGGAATGACCAGTAAAACTCCGGCAGAAAGATTACACCAACACAAGACGGGCTACATCAACAAAAAAGGTCACAAGCTGTCGGCTAACATTGTAGAAAAGTATGGCATTTACCTGCGACCCAGCCTTTACAATCACATCAATCTAAAACCTATGAACCGGCAGGAAGCCCTGCTAATGGAAGAAAAACTTGCCTGGCATTTGCGAAAACAAGGGTATGCGGTTTGGTTTAACTAGAGGCATTATATCTACATAGTGCAGTGGAGTACCGGGAAGTACATTATAACGAGCAGGTAACTATATAAAACAAAACAACCCACGAATGGATTGTTTCATTTGTATTAAAGAACCAGAAATTATTATTTAGTTGTAGCCTTATCCATAAACAGATAACGCTCCCTGTTTTGCTCTGTTGCCAGGCGGGTATTTACATCTATGTTTATAAATTGAACAGGGTTAGTATTACTTAAGGCAGGCCAGTTAGGTAGCCCACTTCCATTTGGGTTACCTGTTTTTATAAAGTTGGCAAAGTAATCCTGCATAATAGTAGATACTTTATAATCATCTGCCGACCAATTGTACACGGTGTTGCGGGATAAGTTACCCATAGCATATTCAATTTCGGCCGAATGTACAGCACCTTTTGCCGGAGGTGCCTGCGGTGCTTTGTTTGCATTGGTATCTTTTACAACACCACCCGCAAGACCTGGTGTAGCATTACCCATAGAAGCTACCATTGCTGGACGGGCACGTGAAAACATATAACGGTACACGGGCTTTTGTCCTGTTTTTGATTGTATGTCTGTCCATTTCCAGGTACTAAAACCAATAAATCGATCTCCTGCCAAATCGGTTGCAACCTGCTCAACATCCTCATCTTTTGAAACGTTGTACAACTTTAAAACCTCGGATGAACGATCGCCGTATAATTTCTGTACGGCCTTTTCATAATTTTCTTTTGTCAGCATTTCTTTACCCATTAAGCTACGATATCCCATTTCCTCTGAGTTCCAACCCGCCAGTAATGGCACATGAGCCTGCTCTCCTGCCTGGTAAATCTCGTAAGGACTCTTAGGTAAAAAATAACCATCAACCGTCATGGGAAATCTGAATACTCCATATTTTTTTGATGCTTCTAAAAGCTGGTCGGCAGGTATTGCCCTAAGGTCGGCCAAAGTTTTTGCGCCAATAGTAGTTCCAAACTCAACACCATTTTTTTCAGCATCTGCTAAAGGCACTGCACGCAAGGTTCCTAACATTGAACCACTCTCTCCTATTGCGCCTGCAATTAAATTTTTTGACAAAGGCGTTGCCATTTGAGCGCTCACCGAAACTGAACCAGCAGACTCACCTGCTATGGTAACCCTTTTAGGATCGCCACCAAATGCAGCTATGTTTTTTTGTACCCAGCGCAAAGCAGCCGCCTGGTCTAACAATCCGTAATTGCCAGAGGCATGGTGCGGAGATTCTTTTGTAAGCTCAGGATGTGCCATAAAACCAAATACGCCCAGCCTGTAGTTAACAGTAACAGCAACAATTCCTTTGGCAGCCATGCTTTCACCATC
>JANPPB010000353.1:0-1684 GCA_031428295.1 Segetibacter sp.
AGGGATTTGAAGATAAGGATCAACCACTTTTGCTTCGCTAACAAATTTTGCGGTCTGTTTCATTTTTAAATCCAGTACATAAGAAGCGATGGCTGTTTTTTCGGCTTCATTTAACTGATTGAAAGCCGGCATTCTTCTTACGCCTGTCGTCACCAGGCTTTTAAACTGGTCTTCATTATATTTTTTACTGATATTTAATAGCGAGGGATAATCACTTGTGCCTTTCCGATCAGCACCATGACAACCGGTGCAGAACTTTCCAAATAATAATTTTCCAGCTTGCAAATTGGTCTGCCCCGAAATTGCCTCCTCCTTTTTAACCTCACCCATTGTGAGCACTCTCGTAATTTCATTTGCATTAACATACATGATGCCTGTTTTGGGGTCAAAGCAGGGGCCGCCCCATTCGCCACCACCCTGCATACCAGGTGAAACAATAGTTGGATGTTTGGAAGGTGGATTGAAAATATGGCCGGTTTTATACGAAGCCAGCATTTTTTTTATTATCTGGTAAGAAGACTCGGGGACCATTCTGTTAAGGTCTTTTTCGGTTATGACCTGTCGGGCGAATGGAGGATAAAAAGTAGGATAAGGTTGGGTTGGTGAAAGTCTTTCACCTGTAAGGTCTGTCTCAGTAGGAACAGGCCTTTCTTCAATTGGATACAACGGTTTACCTGTGTTGCGATCTAATACAAAAAGAAATGCAGTTTTTGTAGTTTGAATTAAAGCTTCTACATCTTTTCCGTCTTTTTTCAATGTTACTAAAATAGGAGGTGTTGGAATATCCCAGTCCCACACATCATGATGAACCGTTTGAAAATGCCACTTTAATTTGCCTGAAGCAGCATCTATTGCAAGAATAGAATTGGCAAACAAGTTTTGTCCCAGTCTTTTTCCACCCCACCAGTCATAAGCCGCAGACCCAGTCGGGGCAAATAAAACACCTTTTTTTTCATCCATACTAAACCCAGCCCATGAGTTCGCTCCACCAATGTGCTTATAGGCTTCCTTGTCATCCCAGCTTTCATATCCCGGTTCACCCGGATGCGGTATAGTATGAAAAATCCAACGCAGTTTTCCGGAGTGAACATCATAAGCACGTATATGACCCGGCGCTGATGCCGCTTCCTCTGAAACGGAAGAACCGATAATGATTAAATCTTTATAAATAATTCCGGGAGAACTGGCAGTGACGGATAAATGCTGCACTTCACGGCCCAAATCATTGTGCAAATCAATACTGCCCCCTTCGCCAAATTCACGAACTGGCTGCCCATTCCTGATATTGATGCAATACAGCAATGACCCGGCACTGTAAAAAATACGGCTGTCATTGTTTTTGCCATGATAAAAAGCGCCCCCCCTGCAATTGTTTATTCCCTTCCTTTTGATTTTACTATTGCTTGTATCCGTCGCAGGGTCAAATACCCATTTTTCCTTAGCAGTAACAGGGTCAATAGCAAATAATTTAAGCTTTGGAGAAACCCCATATAATACCCTGTCCACTACAATTGGGTTTGCCTGAATTTGTGTTCCCTGCTCTGCATCGTGGGTATTGTACACCCAGGCCACCTGCAAATCTTTTACATTACTTGTATCAATCTTGTCAAGCGCCGTGTATTGAATACGGTTTTTATTGCCCCCGTAAACTCTAAACTCCCTGTACGAGTCATCAGATGCAGAA
>JANPPB010000354.1:0-2263 GCA_031428295.1 Segetibacter sp.
TTATCAAACACATAGTAAAATGCACCCTTGCGGCTGGAGCCTTTATCCTTTTCTTCCAGCTTTTTTAAAATCTCAAGGCCAAGTATTTTACGGTTGAAGTTTCGCTTATCGAAAGGCATATCGTAAATGGCTTCGTACAAATTTTGCAATTGCGGAAGCGTAAAGCGTGGGGGTAATAATTCAAATCCAATGGGGTGATTGGCGACCTTTTCTTTTAAACGTTCTCTTGCCAGCTCAAGCATTTCCTTATGGTCGAAAACGAGCCTTGGAATTTTATCGAACGTAAACCATTTGGCATTGTGCTCTTCCTGCAGTTCAGCCGAGTAATCATCAATATTGATTAAAGCAAAATAGGCTATGGATACTACCCGTCCGCCGGGGTCACGACTTGTAACGCCATAACAGTACAGTTGCTCCATAAAAATATTTCGCAGGCCCGTTAATTGTGTAAGCACCCGCTTGGCGGCTGCATCAACACTTTCGTCTTTATTAACAAAACCACCCATTAAAGACCACTTGCCGGCCATCGGTTCAAAATCGCGTTTAACAAACAACGCCTTTAAACCGGTGCCATCAAAACCAAAAATGATGCAATCAACGGCAAGCAAAAAAGTTTCGAGTTTTTTATAGGCAACTATACTCATGTACTTATTGTATTTATCTTTTAAAAGTTATAGGGTATTTATTTACAGCTATATGCATAGTTACATGCAGGCATTAACCGTTGAAGGATAGTTGTAAGTGATTGTAATCTTTGCCAAAGGCTATTATGTTATCAAACCTTTCAAACTCATGTGGCTGGTGCATGCTGGTAATTACCACCACATTCATACCTGCATTTTTTGCCGACTCTACACCCTTTGGATTGTCTTCAAACACCAGGCAATCAGTTGGCAAAACACTCAATGCTTCAGCAGCTTTTAAATAGGTTTCGGGGTGAGGCTTGCTATAACTTACATCATCAGCACTAATCAATGCACTGAAGTAATTGCGAATGTTAAGGCCGTCCAATACAAAGTCTATGTTAAACATAATAGCCGCGGAGCCAATAGCCATTTTTACTTCTTTTTTAAACCATTCACTTAAAAAATCATCCAGACCAGCTATCAATTGCAACTTAGGCTTGTACTCAGCCTGGTAAGTTTTCTCCTTATCCATGCCCAGTGTATTTTTTTCATGTTCGGTAAACCTGCCCGGAAAAACCCTTTCGAGCAGCTCACCATTTTTGCCATAACATTCCTCCTGTACCCGTTCCAAACTTAAATTGGCTCCAAGATTATTAAGGATGTTATGCCATGCTACAATATGATAGTTCATATCGTCTATCATGGTTCCGTTAAGATCGAATAGAAAGGCTTTGGGTGAGTTCATAAATTCAGGTTAGGCAAACCATCCGGCTTTACGCAGTATGAAGAGGTGTATGATTAAATAATTGTCTAAAATACATTTTATCTGTCAACATTCTACATTGACAAATACAGATTTCATTTAATTGAAAGCGGCTATTATTGAGTTTATGACAGGCGTTTACTTAAACCTCTTTTGCAAGGCAACGCTCCAGGTCGTCAACCATGGTTTTGCTGCCAATAAAAAATGGGGTTCGTTGGTGAATGTGTTCAAACTTCACATCAAGCACTCTGCCATTGCCGGTTATGGCTTTACCACCTGCTACTTCGTAGATGAATGCCCATGGGTTACACTCATACAACAAACGCAATTTGCCCATGGGGAAAGACGGGCTGCCGGGGTTTAAAAAAATTCCACCCTTAATTAAGTTTCGGTGCAGATCGGCCACCATACTACCCACATGCCTGAGGGTGCAACTGCCTTCTTTCTGCCGGTTCATTAACTGGAAGGATTGTATGTATTGCTGTATACCTGCTGAATAATTGAGCGCATTACTTTGATTGACTGAATAGATGTATCCTTTATCGGGGCACTTTATATTAGGATGACTTAAATAATATTCGCCAATGGAGGGGTCGAGGGTAAAGCCATTTACTGACCGTGAAGTTGCAAAAACAAAGATGGTTGAAGAGCCATACACTACGTAACCGGCAGCAACCATGCTGCTTCCTTTCAGTTCAAAATCGTAGGGGATTAATTTGGTACCAACGGCGCTTTTGCGGGTGTAAATACCAAAGATGGTTCCTACTGAAATACAGTTATCAATATTGGTACTACCATCCAGCGGATCGAAAGCAACAATGTATTTGCTGTTGATGCTTTTGCTGTCGTCAAAGGCAATTACATCATCCAATTC
>JANPPB010000355.1:0-1946 GCA_031428295.1 Segetibacter sp.
CTGTAATTGCAAATGGTGATGCTTTACCAGACCTGTTATTGGTAGGCAACTATTATGATAACAACATTGAAATGGGTAGATACGATGCTGATTTTGGAACGCTCCTAATTAACAAAGGCAAAGGACAATTTGTTAGCCAACCCATTAATGGTTTAATGTTGAAAGGTCAGCAACGCCACATAAAGAAAATACGCATTAACGGAAAAGAAGCTTTTGTACTTGCCCAAAATAACGACAGCGCAAGGGTTATTCAATTTGCCCGGCCAGCAGCTAAATAAGTAAGAGCATCCGAATGCAGCAGTTGTTTTATTGGGTCATGCTTCTGCTGTATTAATTCTGATCTTCTGAATAAGGTAATAAGGTTGGTCTCTGCCAGTTGTATATTTTCCACTAAGGTTACACTTATATTTTGGCAAGCCGGCTTAACCTTAGTAGAAATTTTAGTGCAATATGATTTCAACCTTATTACCTTATTACAAATTATTTGTATTAAAAACTAATATGCAATGAAAAGATGGACTGTTGGGAATTAGTATAAAAATCAAAATTTAGCTGGCTGATTTGAAAAGGTTATCATCTAAACTACTCTCTGTTTTATACATATAAAAAAGCCCCTTTGAAAAATAAAAGAGGCTTTCTTTCTTTTGCTTAAATGTGTTATTGTCCTCCGCCTGAAGGGCTTTCGCCGCTTTGTATCAACCTCATTAACTCATCAAGCTTGGGCTCCAAAATAATTTCTGTTCTGCGGTTTTTAGCACGTCCTTGTGTTGAAAGATTTGTATCAACAGGATCATATTTGCTATGACCGCTTGCAATCACTCTGGCTGCATCTACCTTGTATGTATCCGTTAAAATTCTAACAATGGCTGTTGCCCTGGCGGTGCTCAATTCCCAGTTATCGGCATATTTTCCTTTGATAGGAATAGAGTCAGTGTGTCCTTCTATGTTTACATTAATATCTGGATTTACATTCAACACACTTGCCAGCTTGGAAAGAGCTTCGCGGCCTTTAGGGTTTACAACAGCACTTCCCGAAGGGAATAATAAATTTTCCTGCAGGCTCACATATACCTTACCATTCTTGGTAGAAACGGTCAACTCGTTTGAGTTAAATCCAACCAATGCATCATTAATTTTATTTCTAAGTGCTTCTGTATTCTTTTTCTGTTGATCGATGAGGGCTTGCAATTGTTCCAACCTGCGCTGCTGATCCGCAATTTGTTGTTGACTTAAATTTAGCTTACTGCTGGCATCCTGTAAGCGGTTAGTGGCTTCGGTGCGGGTAGATTCAAGCTGCTTTTGTAACGCAATTCTTGCTTTTTCCAAATCGGCTGAGTTATCCTGCAACCTGTTCACATTTGTTTCGAGTGAGGATATTCTACCAGCCATTTGTGTACTGTCGCGTTGCATTTGGCTAATGCGGTCTTCGGCACTTAACAGTTTGCTTTTAGGTACGCATGAAAAAAATGACAATGAAGAAATGATAACCAGTGAAGGCAGGAAAATCGATTTGTTTACCATAGTTGAGGGTTTATCAGTTTAACTAAATTATCATGCCATACGGTACTTTTTAAACAAGCTTACCAATTTTATTATATTGATAACGTGATGGTTAATCTATACAGCATGTTATTGATGCCCAACGTATTAAATTTGCTAAATGAAAATATTTTTGGGTTTAATCGTGATGTTGGTTTGCTTTTCAGCATGCGAAAAAACAATAGATCTTAAACCCGATAATCTTACCCCGCTTCTTGTAGTTGATGGATCGATAGAAACCAACCAGCCGCCTGTTATCATTCTTAGTTCATCACTCAGTTATTTCAGCAATATTTCGCCTGACATTCTTTCTGCATCGCAGGTGCATAATGCCAGGGTCATTATTTTTGACGGCGTACTATCGCACCAGTTAAAAGAGTACATCAGGCCTGTTGGAAATGGTTATA
>JANPPB010000356.1:0-2203 GCA_031428295.1 Segetibacter sp.
CATTGTGATAGGCAAACTGGTAAGTAACATGTTACAGTACGGACACTCAACTGGTCTCCTCGAAGACAGGCTTGCCATGATACACAATGCTGCAACGAGTGCAACAAAATACGAGCAGGTTACCAACCAGTTAATCAGTATTAAAACCATTGGCAAAGTTGGTATTCTTCGTATGGATTTAAAAGCGTCTTCCATTGATAAAGGAGTGACTACACCTGTGCATTTAGGCATTATACAGGTATGGAAAAGAGAAGGAGACAACTGGAAACTGATTGAAAGACAGGGCGTGAAATTACCCATCAAGTAATTAAAACCAGTACCGTTATTTGCAATGGCTTATTGTGTAAACTGGTTGCAGCATGGTTATGAAACAATAGTTGAGTAAATGAAAAAAGTGCTATGCTTTGGAGAGGTTTTATTGAGGTTCTCACCTGATGTGTCGGGGGAGTGGCTGCATACAAACAAACTTGCTGCATTTATTGGTGGAGCTGAATTAAATGTTGCTACCGCACTGGCACGTTGGAACACTCCTGTAAAGTATTTCACTGCTGTGCCCGATAACTATTTATCCAACCAGTTGATTGATGTCATAACCCAAAATAACATTGATACATCTGCTATCCGTTATGATGGGGACCGCATTGGAATTTATTATTTGCTGCAGGGTGCCGACCTGAAACATACCAGTGTAATTTACGATCGGCAGGGTTCTTCTTTTGCAAGCCTTCAGCCCGGCACAGTTAATTGGGACGAGGTTTTGCAAGATGTAGCATGGTTTCACTTTAGCGCCATAACACCGGCATTAAGCACGGCCGCGGCTGCCGTATGTAACGAAGTTTTAGAAGCATGTTTTAAAAGAGGAATACCTATTTCGGTTGATCTTAACTACCGTTTAAAGCTTTGGCAGTACAGACCGGCTCCGGTAGAAATTATGCCTGCACTTGTAAAATATTGCCGGGTAATTATGGGTAATATTTGGGCTGCCAATACTTTGTTGGGCATCGAGGTGGATGAAGGCATCCACGCCAAAAAAAGTCACCAGGCTTACCTGGATCATTCAGCCGTAACGGCTGAAAGAATGATGGCGCAGTATCCTAATTGTAAGGCAGTGGCTAACACTTTCAGGTTCGATAAAGGTGAGGCGGGCATCAACTATTTCACATCGTTGCATACCGAAGGAAGCCAATACCTATCGCAGCTATATGAAACGGATACCATCATCAATAAAGTGGGCAGTGGCGATTGTTTTATGGGCGGTCTGATTTATGGCTTCATTCAAAATCATCCCCCACAACAGGTAATAGATTTTGCAACTTCGGCTGCCTTTGGAAAGCTGCACGAAGAAGGCGATACAACCAATCAACAAATTGAAACCATTCAGCAAAGAATACAAAATGGATAAACAGGATGTTATTCGCGGGCAGATAATTACAGAAGGTTTGTTGCCATTATTTTACCACGACGATGCAACAGTTTGTATGGATGTGGTAAGGGCATTGTACAAGGCTGGCGTAAGCATTATTGAGTTTACCAACAGGGGAATACATGCTTTCGAAAATTTTAAGTTGATCATTGCAGAACGGGATAAATCTATGCCAGGCTTAAAGATGGCCATCGGAACTATTAAAAGGCCTGAAGATGCAGCCCGGTACATTGATGCAGGTGCTGATGTATTGATCAGCCCAACTTTTGATGCCGCTGTTTGCGATGTTGCCTACATGAATAAAGTGCTTTGGATACCAGGCTGTATGACGCCAACAGAAATACAGGTAGCTGAAAATGCCGGATGTACTTTAATAAAATTGTTTCCCGGTAATGTGTTGGGCACATCGTATGTGCCTGCAATTAAGCCACTGTTTCGGGGGCTTGAGTTTGTAGTAACAGGAGGTGTTGAAGCTAGCGAAGTAAGCTTGCAACAATGGTTTCAATCAGGTGTTGCAGGTGTAGGCCTGGGCAGCAAGTTGATCACTAACAAGCTATTGAACGATAAAGATTTTGAAGGCCTTACAGCAACCACGCAAAAGGTGCTTGCCATTATTCGTGAATGTAAAAAGGGTTAAGCAATACATAACCCTAATTCATTTTTTCAACTCCCTAAATTTATAAGATGTCCGCTCTATACGCCGTTAGTCCTGCAGAAGCAAAGACTATGGATACTGAAACTTTACGCAACCAATTTTTAATGAGCGGGCTGGTACAAAAC
>JANPPB010000357.1:0-3007 GCA_031428295.1 Segetibacter sp.
ATCAAAAGCCAAAACCGCTACCGAAAAAATGACTTTCGACATTAACAAAAACGGAACGGTCACCTTAATGTGGGCCGATACACAAGTGAGTTTTATGGTAAAATAGTTTGCTGATTATATTTTTGAAAAAGAGCCTGCCGAAATCGGCAGGCTCTTTTATTAGTAGAAGTGACTACAGACCACTGGCCACCATTGATAAATAAATGTCGTTTACGCCCTAGCTTGTAGAAGGATTGTGGTTATATGTTCACAAGCTTCAACAAGCTCAGCCTGACTATAATGCATGTATTCAAATCTCAGGACCGAATACCGTTTAGTTTAAACTGAACAGCTTAATTGTTTCGTTGGTGCCGTTTACACTTTTAATGTTAAGTTGATAAACACCTTTATTTAATGGCACTGTTAACTGTATAGTTTCTGTGGCGCTGCCACCTTGATGAGTTATAGTTTTATTATAAACTAATTGCCCGGTGCTGTTGTACAATCTTACAGCATAATCACCTTTGGATTTATAGCTTAATTGCAAGTTGAATTTGTTACCTGTTATAGGGTTGGGATAAATAGATATTGCCTCCGCATTTTTACTGGTATTAACCCGTACCACTTCACTGTACTTTACCTCACCACCTGCTGCAACTGCTTTTATGCGATAGTAATTCATTCCAATTTTTGATTGCGCATCAAACCAGTTATAGCTTGCGAGGGTGTTGTTATTATTTTTTGCAGGTATTACTATCGCGATGTGAAAGCTTCTGCCATCAAAAGATTTTTCTATATGATATTCTTTAGTGTTGATCTCTGTGGCTACATTCCATTCCAAATTTATTCCCATATTTTTTTGGGCTGCTTTTACAGTGGTAAAATTTATAGGCAAAGTGGCAAGAGAAACAGGTTCGCCATAAATAAAATCATCCATAGCCACAAGGTCTGCTGAGGGTGTTTCACTTACACCCATAGGCGTGTTGCCCGATGTAATCCGTAGTCGTAATATGGTTGGTGCAGGATAACTTATACCAAGGAAAGAAAAAGTTTCGTTGCCTGCGGTGGCAGGTACAAGGTAAGTGCCCAGTGAAGTATTACTTTGATCAAAATACTGTATGCTGGTAACACCTGATAAATCCACATCGGTAAACACTGAACCAAGTCCACGTGTAAGCGCTGTTGTAGAAGAGCCCGGTACAAAGAAAGTTACATCTGTTATTGTTGATGAGAGCGAAGTGAATAATTTCTGAGCCGAGAATGGTGCAAACAGGGTTGAATATGCCGGATTAAGATTATTAAATTCAACAGGGGTTGATGTTGGGTTTGTGGAATTAGCGCTCACCTGTAAACCTGTTCCGGGTGTAGCAAGTATGACACCGCGGGGAGAATTCACATTGAAAAAATCCGGAGGAAGAATATTAGGAGCTGCAAATTGATCTGGCACTCCATCCCAGTTTATCTGACGCCGGCCTGACCCAAAAGAACCTGCAACGTTCGCATTTAATGTGCCGAGGTCAGTACGATACTGATCGACCATTGCCTGAATTGCAGCGGTATTTACTCCCGACGCACTTCGCAGTGTTACCTGGCCGGAAACCGGTTCTCCATAAATGAAATCATCCATTACAACAAGGTCAGTTGCTCCAGACTCGTTAACTCCTGCGCCCAAAGCAGCATTTCCTGAAGTTATCCGTACTCTGGATATATCAGCAGTAGCATAACTTACCCCAATAAAAGAAAAGGTTTCGTTGCCCACAGCTACGGGTGCAAAAAAAGTTCCGATGGAAACATTATCCTTATCAAAAAATTGAATGCTGGTAACATTTGGCAAATCAACATCAGTAAAGACTGAACCGAATCCAGGCACCTGTGCAGCGGTTGTAGACCCCGGGAAAAAAAAAGTAACATCAGTGATATTGCTGCTTACCGACGTGAATAAACGCTGAGCAGAGAAAGGAGCGAACAGGCTGGAATAAGTTGGGTTTATGTTATTAAATTCAACAGGTGTAGATGTAGGATTTGAGGAATTAGCACTTACCTGAAATCCTGTTCCGGCTGTGCTGAAAACAGCACCTCTTGGAGAATTGACATTAAAAAAATTGGCCGGTAAATTATTGGGAGCTGCAAGGGCATCGGGCACTCCATCCCAATTAATTTGACGGCGACCGGTACCAAATGAGCCTGATACATTTGAATTTAATGCTCCAAGGTCGGTACGAAACTGGTCGACTACAGTTTGAATGGCAGCAGCATTTGCACCACTGCCACTTCTTATTAACTGGGCAGAAACGTGCATGAAAAACGAGGACAAAATCAAAACAAAAATAAGCCTGAATAAAATGTTTTTAACTTCTTGTACCCGGCTTAATGCAGGAAAGGTTGCAGGAGTATAAGTTTTCATTTGTCTTATTTTAAAAGTTAACTGGTATACTGGTAAATAAATGAAAGAGCCCGGGTAACAAAGTAGAAAGTTTTCTTATAAAATGAAAGGGATTATTGGATAACATTCGTGATTAATTCAATCACAACTATTGCCCATAATCCTGGAGATCCCGAAACAAGTTCGGGATGACGACTCCTGGTGACGGTTGACTTTTCCTCCCGGAAATACCGAAACAAGTTCGGGATAACTGCTCAATGTAACAGTTGAGCTTTTCTCCGACAATTCCAAAACAAACTCGGGATGACTGCTGAAGGTAACGGTTGACCTTTTCTACAGGAGATCCCGAAACAGGTTGCCAATGACGGCTCTTTTTTTACCATTGACCATTCACCATCGACAACCATTCGCCATTGACCACTGACCAATGACCAATGACTTTTTGACCACTGACCAATGACTAATGACTATTTGACCAGGGAATAATGACCAATAACCTTATCGTCCCGTAACATTTTTATGCAATGATTCATTGCCCTAAAACTATGGTATGTTCCTTTCCATATATGTCCCTTTAATGCAGTCTTTCTCTCCGGAGATTTATCAAGACCTGCATCGTACCAATCACCATGCTCATGATCGATT
>JANPPB010000358.1:0-29918 GCA_031428295.1 Segetibacter sp.
GGCATGTTGGACATGCCGGCAACGCTACAGCTTAAAAATAACCGGCTTATAGGTAATGCAAAATTTAAAGTGAAGCCTGATGATTATAAGATTGAAATTCCTGCCCTTGTAAAAAATAAAATAGCATCGGAAGTTGAAGTGGTGGTGAACATAAATGCTGAACTTAAAAAATAACCTATGCGCCTGGCCTTCATTGCAATATTATCGCTTCTGGTTTCGGGGATTGTCCATAGCCAGGACTCTTCTTTATTAAGTATGGTTTCAGATTCCGTGGGTGCTACCGGCCGTCAATTGGTAGAAGGTACTTTTAAAGGAACTCATATCATAAACATGCATTCGGTGGAGCAACCAGCCAAAAAAGAATTGTCGTTTATTATGATGCACCGTTTTGGTAAACTAAACGACGGCGCTTATAATTTTTTTGGGCTGGACCAGGCCGAAATAAGGCTGGCTTTCGACTATGGTATAAGTAATCGGCTCACCATTGGCATTGGCCGAAGTTCGCTGGATAAAGCATTTGATGCCTCGGTAAAGTATAAAGTAATACAACAGGCTATTGCAGGGCAACACATGCCTTTTTCTGTATCCTATTTTTCTTCTATAGTTTACCCTACACTTAAATATGAAGACAAACCCTATCTAACCGCACGGCTTCGAACTATTTATGCCAATCAACTTTTGATAGCACGAAAGTTTAATTCAAACCTGTCGCTACAGGTTAACCCCACCTGGCTGCATTACAACCTGGTTGCAACAAAAGCCGATAACAACGACTTGTTTGCTTTGGCCATGGGGGGACGAATGAAGTTTAACAAGCGTATGAGCATTAATGCCGAATATACCCTGTTGCCTTCTTCTCAAATTCCTTCATCACCGGTAAAAAATTCATTATCTCTTGGTTGGGATATTGAAACCGGCGGACATGTATTTCAACTGGTTTTCTCCAATTCAGCAGGTATGGTAGAACCTTATTTTATATCTAAAACATTGGGAACATGGGGAAATGGCGACATCTATTTTGGTTTCAATGTCTCCAGGATATTTTCTTTTAAGAAGTAACGGGCAACCTTAAGTGGTTAATAGGTTTGCTGCATCAAGTCAATTTATTTCGAAAATGTTTCATCCCACAAAATATTTTCCTATGAGTGTAAAACAATTTCGGGTTTAAGAAAGCGTTATTGATTCATATTCTACCACTATGAACAAAAACGAAAAAGTATTATTAGGCTTCGAAGCCAAGGCTCAAAAAATTATTCATAAGTATACCATAATGCCTCAAAAGCAACTTGTTAAGTATAGCTACCTTAGACTGTCAGGATTTTTTGGCAACTTCAATAATGCATTCAGCAAGGTTAACGAAGAATTGAGCAGAGAAAGTTTAGGCATTCTCACCCATTTTATTAACAATGACAACGTTGATTTTGTATGTCTTGCAGAAAGATTACATCAACAACGCATTAAAGCAAAATTGGAATTTATTCAAAGGCAGCAACCTCTACTGGCTTACAATTAATACTTGTAGACAAGTCAGGTCTTTTGTTAGAGATGGGGATGGTATGCAACTTGCAAGTATATTGTTCTATATATGCACAAAGCCAGCAGACCGATTATTATTTTAGAAGATGATATGGATGACCAGGAGATCATGAGAGAAGTTCTCGAAGATTTACAAGTTCCTTATCGAATTGATTTTTATGTGCAAGCCAAAGACTTGCTTGATTACCTGTACACTACAAAAGAAACTCCGTTTTTAATTCTTTCTGATGTTAATCTGCCCACTATGAATGGGCTTGAATTGCGTAAGATTATTTTCGAGAATGAATACCTCCGTATAAAAAGTGTTCCGTTCATTTTTCTCTCTACCAGCTCCGATGAATTTGCCATAAAAGAAGCCTATAATTTAACTGTGCAAGGTTATTTTGTTAAGCAATGCAGCATCCCTGATATTAAGGCAACCCTAAAGCTTATAATTAACTATTGGGAGCAATGTGAGCATATAAACTCAAGGTTAAAGTGAATATGATAATGTGATATCACCATTCATCACGCCATTCCTCGGTAACATCGCCAGCATACTTAAGCCCGGCTTTTTCCGCCTCGGTTTGAATAAAATGAACCAGGTCTTCTCTCTCCGGCTGGTCAATAAAATACTCCTCAGCCTTATTTAGTTTATTAAACGATTTTACAACTTTTTCAATCGCCTTCCATATATCCGTATTGTCTTTTGATGTTGATAAATTGTCCAGATAAGTCTCCAGTATTTTATCTGCTGCACTTAGCCGACTTTTTGTAAACAGGCCTTCATCAGTCATTTTTTCTTTCCATAAATACAATGGACTATTATTGTTTAAACTATCCATTTTGCAATTTTTTTAATGAAAAACGCACGTATAACAAACGTTTGGTTTTTGCTGCTTTTTTGTTCTGAAATTCTTTAAATGTAAAACATGTAAAGTACAAACTATTATACTTTTTCTAAATCCTTATATCCTTTTAAATTAGTGGAGGTTTTGTAAAGGATTCAATGAGCCTAAGTCAGATTTATACGTGCAAATTACGTTAGGGGATGATTTTTGTGGGCAGTATATGGAGGTCAAATTTTCTTAAAAAAAAAGAAGGGCCAGGATAGAAATCCAGCCCCGTTTTAATCCAATATTCTATGAAAAACCACTTATATAGATGCTGACTGAAATGTTAAAGTTGCAACCGCACTAACTATTATTATTCAAACTTGCCAAATAACGAAAGTATAAGGGATAGACTTTGTGTTTGGCACGATTGTATGCTATGTGTTGAGTATTACTTTATGTAAATAATAACTGTCGGTTTGCCGGCTAAAAAACAGGAATTATGAAAAAATTGATTGTTTTATCAGCTTTGGCATTATTTAGTGTTACGGCTTTTTCAGTATATGCTTCTCCAACGCCATTAACTTTTAATCAGGAAAAAACAGATAAAAGAAATGGAGTGCTGATGGAAGACGGAACGATGTATGTTCTAAAAGATGGAACGAAATCGGAGATGACAAAGGCTGTTACAATGTCGAATGGCACCAAAGTGTTGGCAAATGGCGAGGTCTACTTAAAAAACGGAGACAAACTAATGTTGGAGAATGGTGACTTTGTAAACAACAGCGGTAAAATAGAAAAAGGAAAGCCGTAAGAAGGTCTACATATTAAGTTCATATAAAATTTCTACTTATTGCAAGCCACCGAATGTTCGGTGGCTTTTGCAATTATAGCAATATAATATCCTAAGATGGATGTAAAGCTTGTATGGAATGATGGACTGTACTCCCATTTTTTGACATTGTTTCTTATTTTAGGTAAAAGTTTACTGGTGAAAATTCTTGTAGTTGAAGATGAGGTTGAACTGAGTAAGAGTATATGTGTATACCTTAAAGAAGAAGGATATGTTTGTGAGATAGCTACAGATTACAGCAATGCGCTCCAAAAAACTGAAACGTATACTTACGATTGCATTTTGCTCGACATCTCCCTGCCTGATGGCAATGGATTATCCATTTTATCGCAGTTAAAGCAAAACAATAAGCTGGATGGCGTAATTATTATTTCAGCAAAAAACTCGCTTGACCAGCGGGTTAAAGGATTGCAGTTGGGCGCCGATGATTACCTGGCTAAACCTTTTCATTTATCAGAGTTAAGTGCCAGGGTGGGAGCTATTATCAGGCGAAAAAATTATGAAGGAAGCACTACCTTAAAATTTAATGAACTAACCATCGATACGTCTTCAAAGGTGGCATATACTAATCTTCAACCTTTGGATCTTACAAAAAAGGAGTATGAGCTGCTCCTGTATTTCATTGCCAATAAAAGAAAGGTCTTATCAAAAAATGCTATAGCCGAGCATTTATGGGGCGATGATATGGACCTTGCCAACAATTACGATTTTATATATACCCACATTAAAAACCTACGGAAAAAGCTGCTTGAAAAAGGTAGCAGCGACTACTTAAAATCGGTGTATGGAATGGGTTATAAATTTACTGATCAGTGAAACTATTAAGCAGGTATAACCGGGTGAATGTAGTATCCGCAATTTTTGTATTGCTTATCAGCAGTCTGTCTTACTATGTTATTATCCGCAATATTCTTATACAACAGATAGATAAAGACCTGCAGGTAGAAGAGCAGGAGATAAAAGACTATGTGGCCAGTAACAAAAGTTTGCCTAAAGAGTCGTCGTATAAGGGCCAGGCAATACATTTTTCAAGAAGCAATACATTAATAAAACGTCATTTTGAAAGTACTATTTTGACTGATAGTGTAAGTAAAGACAGTGAACCTATCCGGCAATTACTTTTTCCGGTTGGTGTGTCTGGTAACCTGTTTACCGCCACAGTAATAAAGTCGCAAACAGAGGCTGAAGATTTAATACAACTCATCTTTCTTGTAACAGCAGGCATTTTTATTTTGCTGCTACTTTTTATTGCCTTCATCAATCGTTTAATGCTGTTTAAGTTGTGGCAACCCTTTTATAATACGCTGCAGCAGTTAACCTTATTTGATGTAAATGATGCCCATTCAATCCGCCTTGATA
The DNA here is from genome assembly GCA_031428295.1 of Segetibacter sp. GTDB lineage: Bacteria > Bacteroidota > Bacteroidia > Chitinophagales > Chitinophagaceae > Segetibacter. The sequence goes on from JANPPB010000358.1 coordinate 4,561, forward strand.
ACAGCAATATTGATGAGTTTAACGAGCTAAATATTTCGGTATTAAAAATGGCTGACAAGGTAACTACTGAGTTCAATTCTTTAAAAAGCTTTACAGAAAATGCTTCGCATGAAATGCAAACCCCACTGGCTGTTATAAATTCAAAACTCGACCTTTTGATACAGCACTGCAACGAAAACCAGGGCGAGCAGCTTCAGGCGATTTATGACTCCGTACGACGCCTCAATAAACTCAATCAAACTTTACTTCTTTTAACTAAAATTGATAACCGGTTATACAACTTATCAGAGGTGATTGATTTTAAAAAGTTACTGGAAGACAAGCTTCAACAATTAGAAGACCTGGTGCAGGCAAGGCAGATAAAAGTGACCACCAACTTAGTGGAGGTTAGTATACAAATGAACTACGACCTGGCTGACATTCTGGTAAATAACCTTTTAAATAATGCTATTAAACACAACATAAAAGGTGGAACTATTGATTGTGTTTTATCGAAGGATCGCTTATTAATTACCAACACAGGGTTGCCAATTTCGTTTGACGAAGCTGCCATTTTTGAACGGTTTCAAAAAGGCGCCAATTCAGATGGAACTGGCTTAGGACTTTCGGTGGTGAAGCAAATTTGCATTGCCTCAAATTTTAAGGTCGAATATTCATACAAACAACAGCTTCATACAATAAAACTCTTATTTGTAACTGCGTAGTTGTTTTTAACTCTCATGTGTTTTGGTACTACTAAAAATCCCCAGTAGCTTTTGCATTGTATTCCATCTTTCCAGCAAATAGTAACAGATGGTAAGCCATACAATGCTTAACAGAAAACCTGCAATAACATCTGTAGGGTAGTGCACATGAAAGTAAACCCTGCTCAGTGCAACCATTGATGCAAATACAAATAACAGGATGCTCAATATCCATTTGACTGGCTTGCTTATTTTGTCCGACATCCAAATAAGAAAAATTAAAAGGCCACAAAAAGTAAAAGATGAAAAAGAATGCCCGCTGGGATAACTGTAGCCTGCAATGTTCTTTAGCATTTGTTCTTCTGGCCTGGCTCTCCTAAAAATAAATTTCAGACCAAACAAAAGGCCTGCACTCGTTAAACCAATCGCAGCTATATTTAGCGATCGTTGTTTGTTTTCCCTCTTAAAAAAATAAAAAGCACCGAGCAATATGTAGGCAGGTAATAAAAAATTTGAGGAACCGAAAAAAGTAAAGAACAGCATGATTGGCCTTAGTTCCGGTTGATTTTTGAAATCAAGAAAGGCAAAAACTTTGGCATCAAAGGTTGCCTGATTTTCAAGAACAATCTCGTCGGAAATGTAATAAAGCATGTAACAAACTGTTGCAAAAAATAAGATGAGCAACAGTATTCCTGCTGATAATCTTTTTACTTTTTCTGCACTTTCAGTTGTTAGATTGTTCATTATTTATATGCTACCCGGCTAAGTTTTTTTTAAGTAACCTATCCTCATATTTTGCCAACCACCAAAACCTGAAAGGTTCCCGGTTTCATTTTTGGGCGGTCACCTTTTTTTGCATCAGCCGGTAAAGGTTCAAATTCAGCCGTAGGCAGATAAATTAAATGCGTGCTCTCATCAATGGTTATGGTACGTGCCCCTGGTTTTGTAAGCACTGTGCTTACTACTGCAAATTTGTTTGCAGCCTGCTCTTTTACAACCGTCATATTTCCCTGTCCATTACTTGTAAAAATAGTTTTTGCTAATGCATCAAAAGCCACACCATCGCAACCTATGCCTATTGGCAACTGAGTAACTATGTTACCGTTAGTTGCATCCATTACTACCAAAGTTTTTTCACAACCTGCAAACAGTCTTTTTGTAGCAACATCAATTGCCAAACCTGTAGGAGCTTCAGCCTTTCCCAGGCTCCAATGATGTTCAACAATATGGCTTTTTGTATTCACTACTACAATTTCATTTTTGTCCTCAATGTTTACATACAGCTTTCCTGCACCATCTGTTACAGCCGTTTCGGGTTTACCACCTACGGCAACGGTCGCCACTACTTTTCCACTTTCAGCATCAATAATAGTAAGATCATTACTTCGCCCGTTACAAGTAATTATTTGTTTTGAAAAATCGTCGTACATAATCGCATCCGGGTTTTGGCCTGTAGCAATTTGTTCCAGTATTTTATGGCTGTCAAGGTCAAAAACGGTAATGTTATTTAAACGTCCGTTGCTGGTGTAACCTTTATTAAGCAAGGGGGCAAAAGCAATGCCGTGTACGCCATTGGTATTCTCAATTATGCCAATACTATCGCCATTGGTTTTATTAAGAATATTTACCTGGTTACCATGCGATACGTACAACTCATTTTTGTTTACAGCAAGGTAATCCCAACCTCCTAAACTGTTAATATGAAATGTTTTTTGTATCGAATAATTTGTTTGGGCAAAGGTTGGCGTTGTAATTACTACAGCTAATAAGGTAGTTGCCAGAAGCATTTTGTGCATAATGTTCATTTTATATTTTATAATGGTGAGCTTTTAAAGGGGTGTAGTTTAAGAATATACTGAAAGGCAAAAGCGGTTCTGTTTACATTCAGGCTACCCTAATATTCCTTTTAATAAAAAACGTTTGATTCAGTTTTTGGTGCAGGTAGCTTAGTAAAAAATTAATTTAACAAATAGGTTAAGGCAGGCATGAAATGTCCATACTGGTAGTTAGCGCTTACGGCCAAACGATTTCGTTTTGGCTTTGAGGGCGATTTAATATTTGCATAACGATGGTAATTATTAACTACCTGCCTGCCACTTAAAAAACCCAAAGCCGCACCTATCAGTACGTCGGTAGGCCAGTGTTTGTTTTCTGTTAAGCGGCTAAAACCAATTAAAGTTGCGGCACTGTAGGCAATAATGGGTACAATCGGTTTGTCTATGTATTCCATAGCAAATACTGTTGCTGCTGCAAATGCTACTGTAGTATGCCCTGATGGAAATGATGAATAGGAGGCCCCGTCTCTCTTATTGCCATTCGCATCTTTTGAAAACTGGTAAAACGGACCATGATAAGTTGAAGCATTTTGTTTTGTAATTGGGTCTACATATCCGGGTCGCTGTCTGCCGGTTAAAAATTTTAAACCAGTCTCAACCAACCCGGCTGTTATGTACGCCTGCGTGGCTAAAAGTGTAGTTGTTTTTAATTTTTTGTTATTAAACATGTATCCATAAGCAGCTAAACCTGCAAGTGTATATACCTCGTACCTGCCACCAAAACGGGTAACATAGCTACTGGTGGAGCTTAAGGGTTTATTATTATCGTTAAGCTTAACCGCAAAACGACTAGTAGGTTTATCAGCAAAAGAAAGGGCTGTAGTTAGCAAAACCAACTCTCCAACATGTTTCCAATGTTTGGGTTTGGCTTTAAACGGAGCCGATAACTCTTGTTTAATATTGCTTGCCAGTAAAACAAAATAAGTTTTGGGTGTTAGTGTGGTGTTTAAATTATATGCAGCAGGATTGATGTTGTTCTTGCTTTTATTTTGTAGGGTGTCTGCATGTAAAGCAAGACTGTCTAACTTTTGTATGAGTGTATCGGTACGTTGGGCTGACCCATAAAATGGAGAAAATAAAAGAAGGGCCATTAGACTGCTGAAAAATAAATTAGCTGCACTACTAATATATCTTCCTCTTTTTAGATTCGTGCCTCTTCTCTGGGTATACATAGTAGCGGACTGTTTTTATGATTAACCAGCAACGTTAATTGTCAATTTTGAAGCAATTCTGAAGACTGATTATGTATAAAGCTAAAAGAGAAGGGATTTAAGGTTCATTCAGGTCATATACGGATCAGAAAAATGGCACTCCAAAATTATCTTCAGATTTAAGACAGATTTTCATTTCACTTTTGGGTTCTTATAAACAATAAAAATTTTATGAAAGTAATTATCGGTCTTTTTGCATTTACATGTTTTTGTGGCCTGGCAGCATGCGCACAAGATTTAAAAGAGTCCCAGGTGCCATCAAAGGTAAAAATGGCATTTAGTAAGGAGTATCCTCATATACTTGCAAAGTGGGAGAAAGAAGGTAAGGACTACGAAGTAAATTTTAAAAAAGATGGAAAGTCTATGTCGCTGGTTATAGATAATATGGGCAGCATAACTGAGACAGAAACTGATATTACCATTGCAGAGTTGCCAACACCTGTAGCCGGTTATGTAAAACAACACTATAAAGGAGGTAAGATTACTGAAGCATCAAAAATTGTAGACGCAAAAGGTACACCAACCTATGAGGCAAGGGTTAAAGGTAAAGACGTTATATTCGATGCAAATGGAAAATTTTTGAAAGAAGCTAAAGGATAATTATTTTAAAACATGGTGCATTTTGCGAGGCCTGTAACTTTAAAACTTTGGATGAAATTTTATTTTTTGTTGTTGTTTTTGTTTTTACAGGTGTTAGGGATAAGTCAAACCCGATCGCTTGACTACTTTGTAGAACAAGCCCATACCAATAGCCCCGTAATAAACGAGTTTAATAACCAGATATTAAGCAACAGGCTCGACAGTTTAATCCTTAGGGCTTCTTTAAAAACCCAGGTAAATTTTATAAGCAGTAATAGCTATGCACCCGTTATAAAAGGGTTTGGTTATGATAATGTAATTACCAATGGTGCCAACATAACGGGCGTAGTTCAGGCTAGCAGAAATTTTCTTACAAAAAACAATGTTGCGGCCGAATTAAATGCAATTCGCTTACAAAGCCAGGCCCTTTTTGACACTATAAACATTACAGGCCAGGAGCTTACCCGTGCCATTACCGAACAATACATTACAGCTTATGGTAACCAGGTAGCGCTCGACTTTAACGGGGAGATTTATGACCTTTTAAAGAAGGAGGAAGAGATTTTAAAGACGCTTACCCAAAAAAGCGTTTACAAGCAAACCGATTACCTGGCTTTTTATGTTACCCTGCAACAACAACAATTTGCTTTTTTGCAATCACAAATTCAGTACAATGCCGACTATTTAACCCTAAGCTATTTAGCTGGTATGGTGGATACAACCATTAGCAGGGTTGAACGCCCCAATTTAGATGATAGTCTGCGACTTGATTTTGTCAATTCAATATTTTATAAGCGCTTTACTACCGATAGCCTGCGGCTGGAAGCTGAAAAGCGGTTAATTGATTTTCAATACAAGCCACGCCTCGGTGCTTATACCGATGCCGGGTATAACTCATCGTTACTCACAACCCCCTACAAAAATTTTGGTGTAAGCTTTGGCGTAAGCCTAAACGTACCCATTTACGATGGCAACCAAAAACGATACAAATACAATAAGATCGATCTGCTCGAAAAAACCCGCCTCAATAAAAAAACTTTTTATATTAATCAATACCGGCAACAAATTGCCCAGTTTAGTCTACAACTAAAATCAACTGATTTACTGGTTAATACCATTAATGCACAAATCAAATACATTAATACTTTGCTTAGCGCCAATGCAAAACTTTTGGAAACAGGCGACATTAAAATTTCGGACTATGTACTTGCCATAACCAATTACATTAATGCACGCAATTTGCTTAACCAAAATTATATTAACCGGCTTAGGATAGTGAACCAGATTAGGTACTGGAACCGGTAATGTTTAGATAGCGTGGCCAAACCTTTTTAATAATGTAACCAGTTGCTTTAAATAAAATATTTACATGCGATATTATCTTTTATGGTTTTTATGGGGAGTAATATCCCTGGCTGTTTCCTGCAAAAGCAAGGAAAGCGCTCCTGCCCGGGAACCAATAACTGAGGAGGTGCAAACACCTGTTACCGTTACTGAAATAAGTATGGATGCAATGGTTGATTATGTTGACCTGACTGCCATCTCTTCATTTCTTCAAAGCAGTTTCATTAAGGCAACCGCTAATGGTTTTATTAAGTCTGCCTTTGTAAAACCCGGCGAATTTGTTCAGGCAGGCAAGCAGGTGTTTGTTATGCAAACAAAGGAATCTAAAGCGTTGGGCAATACCATAAACGACCTTGATCCGAGCTTTAGGTTTTCCGGCCTGATCCACATCAACGTTTCGCAATCAGGATATATAACTGAGGTCAACCATCAGCCAGGCGACTATGTACAAGACGGCGAACAACTGGCTGTTTTAAGCAATGCAAACAGCTTTGGCTTTCTCTTAAATCTTCCATACGAGTTACGTTCAGCATTGGGGGCTAATAAAAATATAGATGTGGAGTTGCCCGATAAAACCCACCTGCAGGGGCATGTAGCCAACATACTTCCCCGGGTTGATTCTGTTTCGCAAACACAGGCGGTACTAATAAAAGTACATGCATCATCAAACCTGCCAACTAATTTAATTGCCAAAGTGCGCATCATTAAAAATGCACACAACAATGTAGTATCACTTCCCAGGGAAGCAATATTGGCCAACGAAGCTCAAACCAGTTTTTGGGTGATGAAAATGATCGACTCAACAACTGCTGTTAAAGTTGATATTGTAAAAGGCATGGAAACAAGCGACAGGATTGAAGTGGTAAGCCCCCGCTTTAGCAAGGCAGATAAATTTGTATTAAACGGAAATTACGGATTGCCGGATACGGCCAGGGTAAAGGTAATGAAGCAATTATGATGTTGAATTATAAATGTTGAATGTTAAATTAAGAATTATGGCTTATGAGTTAGGAATGCTTAGTGACAGTATTGTTGATCACTTTTTACTTTTTACTTTTTCCTTTTGACTTTACATGGAATTATAAATGATGAATTAAGAATTATGAATAAGGAATTCGGAATGCTCAATGATCAGGATTAGATACCACTTTTTTAATTTTTACTTTTTCCTTTTGACTTTTTACAAATGAAGAACTTTTTTATTTCATATAAAAATCCACTGGCTGTACTGGTAGTTTTAATTATGGCAGGCGGTGTATTTGCTTTTAGTAAGCTGCACACATCTTTGTTTCCTGAAATAACTTTTCCTAAGATTAAAATTATTGCTGATGCCGGATTGCAACCGGTGGACAAGATGATGGTAACGGTAACCAAACCGCTCGAAAATGCCATAAAAAAAATACCTAACCTTGTTAATATTCGCAGTACCACCAGCAGGGGCAGTTGCGAAATTTCGGCATACATGAGTTGGGACGCAAACGTTGATCTCAGTCAGCAACAAATAGAGTCGAAGATAGGCGAGATACGTAACGACCTGCCACCCGGCGTGCAGATAACGGTTGAAAAAATGAACCCTTCTATATTGCCGGTTATAGGTTATACGCTGGAAACAAACAGCCAAAGCCGAACGCCTATCGACATGAAGCAACTGGCTATGTTTACCATAAAGCCGTTTTTATCGCAGGTACAGGGCGTGGCTGAAGTGCGCATTATTGGTGGCAAGCAAAAGGAGTTTTGGTTAACATTGAATATCCAAAAAATGAGCTCGCTGGCAATAACGCCAGATGACTTAACTACAGCCCTCAACCAAACAAATTTTATACAGTCAAATGGTTTTTTAGCCGATTATAAAATGCTGTACCTGTCCGTTACTGATGCCACCTTACACTCAGTAGAGGACTTAAAAAACCTGGTTATTTCGAACAACAGCAAACGGATTTTGCAATTGAAAGATATTGCAGAAATACAGATTAAAGAAGGCGTTGAATATACCCGTATAAATGCTAATGGCCGTGAGGGTTTGTTGATAGCCATCGTAAAACAACCCAACAGCAACCTTGTTGATTTGTCTAAGGAGATGGAAGGCAAAGTAGCCGAACTTCAAAAAATACTGCCCCGCGGTGTAAGCATTAAGCCCTATTATATACAGGCCGAGTTTGTAAACGATTCTGTTAAAAGCGTTACCGACAGTTTATGGATCGGGTTGGTACTGGCCATCATTGTAGCCATCATCTTTCTCAGGTCGTTTAAAGCGAGTGTAACTATTTTAATTACTATCCCGGTAACTATTTGCCTGTCGTTAATATCTATTTATGCAGCCGGCTACACGCTAAATATCATGACCCTGGGGGCCATAGCCGCGGCCATTGGTTTAATTATAGATGATGCCATTGTGGTGGTTGAGCAAATACACCGGTCGCACGAAGAGCATCCTAACGACCCCAATGACCTCATAGTAAAAAAAGCAATCCATTACCTGTTTCCGGCAATGGTGGGCTCGTCAATAAGCACCATTGTTATATTTATTCCTTTTGAATTAATGAGCGGTGTAGCGGGTGCTTATTTTAAAGTAATGACCAACACCATGATCATTACACTGGTATGTTCGTTTTTTGTTACCTGGATATTTTTACCGGTAATTTATTTATTTCTTACCCGAAAAAAGAAACCCGCGCTTACTAAAAAAACCGCTGTTGCTCACGAAGTTAAAAAGCAACCCTGGGTAGCGTTTTTTATACACAGGCCAATCATAAGCATTACCATAATGGTTGCCCTGGTAATAAGCATTGTGTTGATATTGCCAAAACTTGAAACGGGGTTTTTACCTGAAATGGATGAAGGAAGTATCGTACTGGATTATAGTTCGCCGCCGGGTACATCGCTGCAGGAAACCGACCGTATTTTAAAGCAGGTGGAGAAAATAATTACTACCATTCCAGAAGTATCCGCCTACTCACGGCGAACCGGAACACAAATGGGTTTCTTTATTACTGAGCCAAACACCGGTGATTATCTTATACAGTTAAAGAAGAGCAGGAACAGATCAACCAACGATGTTATAGAAGAAATAAGGCATAAGGTAGAAGCATCGCAACCTGCTTTGATAATTGACTTTGGACAGGTAATTGGTGATATGTTAGGCGACCTGATGACCTCAGTTCAGCCCATTGAGATAAAGATATTTGGCAATAACGCCACCCTCCTTAAAACGTATGCTCAACAAGTTGGTGAGTTAGTTAAAAAAGTAAAAGGTACCGCCGATGTTTTTAATGGAGTTGTTATTGCAGGTCCTTCGCTAAGCATTGTGCCCGATAATAGCAAACTTGCCCAATTTGGTTTAACACCCACAGCTTTTCAAACTCAGGTGCAACTTTCGTTACAGGGTGCCATAGCAGGTAATATTTTAGAGAAGGAACAGTTGTCTGCTATACGGCTGCTATACCCTAACAGCAGTATGCAAAGTGTGGTGGAAATTCGAAACATGCGTATTTTTTTACCATCGGGTCAACTAAAAGCCATAACAGATTTGGCTACGGTTAAATTAAATGCAGGCGATGCCCAGGTTGAAAGAGAGAATTTACAGTCTATGGGTGTTGTAAGTTCCAGGCTGGAGAACCGTGACCTGGGTAGCACCATAAAGGATATCAAAGAGACAATAACTCACAATGTAAAACTGCCCCTGGGTTATCATGTGGAGTATGGGGGAGAATATGCGGAGCAGCAAAAGTCGTTTAGTGAATTACTGATTATATTAATCACCTCAAGTATGCTAGTGTTTGGTACCATCCTGTTTTTATTTAAAGATTTTATGACTGCCTTAATGATTATCATATTGGCAGTATTAGGCATATCCGGAAGTTACCTGGCATTGTACCTTACCAATACTGCGTTGAATGTTGGCAGCTATACGGGTCTTATTATGATAGTGGGTATTATAGGAGAGAACGCCATATTTACCTTCCTGCAATTTAAAGAGTCGCTAAAAGATAAGACCGTGGATGAGTCCATCATATACGCTATCTCCACAAGGCTGCGTCCTAAACTAATGACCGCCTTTGGGGCTATCATTGCATTGCTTCCACTGGCATTGGGCATAGGTACCGGGGCTCAGTTACACCAACCACTGGCCATTGCAGTTATCGGTGGGTTTTTAGTTGCCCTTCCCCTGTTGTTAATTGTGTTACCAACCTTAATAAGGCTATTGTACAAAAATAAACAAGTGCCGCTCCGTGCAGATTTAAATTAGGTTGCTTTAACCAAAAATAAATTCTCCCGAAAAACACCATAATCAGGTAATAATATCATGGCGTTTTGCAACCAAATCTTTGCGGTGCCCATCATTAGAATAACAGCTTTTCAAAATTTGTTTTGCGCTGTTTTATCCAATCATTCTATTCTACAATGCCACTCCGTCCTGTATGGAAATTAAATATTTCCAAACAACACATACCATAATTTATGAAAAGGTTTATTTACCTGTTGCTTTTTGTACTGGTTAGTACGGCATTTTTAAAGAGCTACGCCAAAGATCTAAAAGAAATTACACCTTCAATTTCTTATAGTTTTTACAAAAACAAATTAAAGATCGTTCCGGTTAGTTTCCTGCCTGTTCACTTTGGCCTGGGCGAGCAACAAACAGGTTAACTACCCAGCGTTTTACCCTGCATCTATCAATAGTACCCTCCTTAAAATTTACTGCATACAGCTTTAGTACTCTGGCCCAATATCCGGAGCATTTAGCCACTTATGCCTTTACATATCCTGATTTCTAATGGAACACCCTTTGGAAATTAAACTTTCCATTGCTTTTAATATTCTTTCTAATGAAAAACTTTTCTTTACAATCTTCAGCCGCTGCTAACCCAACTTTTACAAGGGCATTAACTGTTTTTAGAAATGCCACATTGGTATTAGTAATTTTTTTAAACATGGTACTGTGTGCAAATTTGTTTGCACAGGACTTACCATCACCCACCGCCAATCTTAAAACACTGGCATTGGGCAGTTACGTAATTGCTATGGATAATACCAACCAGGCAAACAGTATCAACGAGTTTAATTTAAAAGCTTACGGCCTGGTAGTTCACCTGCTAAACAACAACGTAAAAGTTAAATGGGTAATTAAAGCAGGTAAGCTAAAAGATGGTATTGACTTTAGTGTAAATGCCACACGGATAAAGCCTGCAACCGCAACTGCGGCAAATTTTGATTTTAAGTCGGGCCCATTTATAATACAGGCAGCGGATGTAAGTGGGGTAGCAGCAATTATTGATGGCTACAACAATGCTTTAAGCTCTGGCGATAGGGTAAAGGTGTACCAGACCAATGCCGCTGTTACTGTTGATGAGCGTTACGATTTAAGTGGCTTTAAACCTAAAGCTGCTTTATTAAACAATGGAGGAAATTGGACTATCCATAGAGATTACCTGATTAAAGCTGGTGTAACTGCCGGCATTAATGATTATATGACCGTGGCAACCAACTGGAGCAAAAGCATAGCCAGCGACCTGTTAGTTAAGTGCTTTACGTTTGCTTCCGAGCCTCACTACAGCCAAACCAATATTGCTATGGCCAAACCGATAACTGATAATATCACTACTTTTTTAAAGGCAGGGTTTAATGTATTGGCAGAGTGTGCAGCCGTAAGAACTTATGAAAACACTGCAAAATTTCATTCAACCAATGGCATTAATGCAACTACCGAAAATGCATTTAATGGTTCACTATCTACACTGCTTTATCCAAATGCAGATTTAAGTTATTCGCAGTTTCAGGGATCGATTAACATCAATAAAGGTGGATCTTTAAAAAACTGGACGTATGCCGGTACAGTAAAAAACAACGAACACGATCATGCAAAAGGGCCGTCTTCAAGTCCTAACATTGGTGCATCTATTGCTAAAATTGGTACAACTGCCAAAGGCGGATTGTTATTTTACCTGGGCAACCACAATTACGATAGAACAAGCGATGCTACTGTATTGAATGGCATCAGAATGTATTTAAATGCATTTCTTACACCGCCAGACAGTTATACTTATTGTTTAACAACTACTCCACAGCCTACTACTGGCAGCGATGGGGAGCAGTGTTTTACAAGTCCTACCATACCCAATATAGTAAATGCAAATACATCGTGGACTTATAACAATACCAACCAGACGTATACCTTTCGTACAACCTTTGCAAAAACTTTTGTAGACAATACTTATGGTGCCAATGCAATTGGTTGGTCAAAGGGTCACACCTTTAGCGACCTGGTAGGATCGGATAATTTGCAGATGGCTTTGCTTGATGCTTCAGGTACCAAAAAGATGGAGTTTAAGCTGGATTACATCAGTGCCTCATCTGCAGCTACGGGTGGCTACAAATCGTTAGGTGTTTTAGGTGGAGATGGTAAAATGATTGTGGGTAATGCAACGGATGTGGTAAGCGCCAAAACATCGCTTGATGCCAACTTCAACGATTACAACTATGTGCTTACCACCAACTCGCCTGCTACCAATGCTACCTATTCTCAAAATGCCACCTATCCTAACTGGATATATGATGTTTGGTACGAGGTAACTGTAAAGGCATCAGCATTTGGTGCCTCAGGATTTGGTAACCCTTTAATCACAGGCATTCATGCAAGCCCAAGCAAAACCGGTAATAATACTGAGGTGGTAATTGCGTCTAACTGTCCTGGTATAATGAAACTTGGCAATACAGTTTTTAATGATGCTAACAGCGATGGTATTAAGCAATTGGTTGAGACCGGTATAGGTGGCCTGGTTGTAAAGCTTTATGCTGATAACAACGGAGATAATGTGCCAGACGGAGCAGTTCTTGAAAGCACTACAACAGATGTAAATGGCTACTATGGTTTTTCTGCGCTTGCTGAAGGCAAATACATAGTTGGTGTTGTTAAAACTAATGGCTATGCCATATCCGGTAACAGCGCTGGCAGTACCAATCCTGATAACGATGTTGACAATGACAACAATGGTATAGTAGATGCCGGTGGCGAAATAAGAACCAACTTTATTACGCTGTTAGAGGATACTGAACCTATTACAGATGGTGATGACGACAATGGTAATTTAACGCTTGATATTGGTTTGCATAAAATAAGCACACCTCCTTCGGGTACTGAAATTTGCTATGCCAGCACTACCAATCCTAACATTGTTAATGCCCGTATTTTATCGAGCACCAACAATACTAATGGTACCATTACCTTCCGTATTATCTTCTCAAAAACTTTTGTCGACAATACTTATGGCACCAATGCAATTGGTTGGACAAGGGGTCACACCTTTGGCAACCTGGTGGGATCGGATCATGTAGAGCTTTCTTTTCTCGATGCAAATAATACGGCTAAAATGCAGTTCAGGCTCGATTACATTTCAGCGTCAACTGATGTGGCCAGTGGTTATAAATGTTTGGGTGTAACAGGTGGCGAGGGTAGAATGATACTGGGTAATGCGGCTGACGTAGTAAGTGCTAAAAGTTCGCTCGATGCCAACTTTAACGACTATGGATATGTATTAACAACCAACTCGCCTGCAACCGATGCAAACTATACACCAAATGCGGTTGCTCCAAACTGGATATACGATGTTTGGTACGAAGTAACCATTAAATCAAGCGCTTTAGGTAGTGCAGGCCCGGGTAAAGTTTACATAAGCAATGTACATGCAAGCCCAAGCAAAACCGGTAACAATTCCGAAGCCGTGGTTGAAGTGCCTTGCCAGTCGGTGTTACGCCTGGGTAACCTTGTGTTTAAAGATGTAAACGACAACGGTATAAAAGATACCAATGAGCCGGGCATAAGCGGTGTAACAGTTAAGTTATATGCTGATAACAATGCAGATAATAATGCAGACGGTGGGGTATTGGCAACTACAACAACCGATGCAAATGGCTACTACTTATTTACTAACCTTTCAACGGGTAATTATATAGTAGGCGTGGTTTTGCCTGCCGGTTATGCGGCAGCAGTAACTACTTCTACCAGCGATAATCCAAATAATGATATTGAAAATGATAACAATGGTGTAAATGCAATTACTAACGAAATAAGGAGCAAATACATTTCAATTTCTCCATCTAACGAACCATTTAATGATGGAGATGATAACAACGGAAACCTTACCCTTGACTTTGGATTGAAGGCGGTGGTTGCTACTACCCTAAACATGGGTAACCTGGTTTTTAACGATGCAAACAGCAATGGCATAAAAGACAATAATGAAGCAGGAGTAGCTGGTGCAACTATTTACCTGTATAAAGATGTTAATGGCGACAATATACCTGATGGAGCTGCTATTGCAACCACCACAACCAATGCTTCAGGTATCTATGGTTTCAGCAGTCTTGAAGAAGGTAAATATATTGTGGGCCTTCTGTTGCCAAATGGCTTCATAGGTTCTGCTACTACTATAAACAGTTTCAATCCTGATAGTGATGTTGATAACGATAACAATGGTGTAACCACGGTAAATGGCAACGAACTTCAATCTAAAACCATTACTTTAACTGCTAACGGCGAGCCTGTAAATGATGGGGATGGCGCTAACGGAAACCTGACTTTAGACTTTGGTATCCGTATATACGGCAGCCTTATTATTGGCGATTATGTTTGGGAAGATACCAATGGCAATGGTTTGCAGGATACGGATGAATATGGTATTAATGGATTGAAGGTTACCCTTACCTATGCTGACGGTACCACGCAGGTAACGTATACCGATGCCGATGGATACTATTTCTTCAACAACCTTGTACCCGGTACCTACACCGTTAAATTCGATACACCGGATGGTTTTAAACCTACCATACCAAATGCCGGACGAACCGACCGCGATAGCGATGTACCTGCAAACGGAGGTGCTGTTACAGTAACTATTAGTGCAGCCCCCGGAAATACAACCATCGATGCAGGTTATGTAAAAGTGTTACTGACCCTGGGTAACGAGGTATTTAAAGATGTAAATGCTAATGGAGTAAAAGATGCAGGCGAACCAGGTATTGCAGGTCTTACGGTTCATTTGTATAAAGATGATAACAGCGATAACATGCCTGATGGTTTAGCAATTGCTACTGCCAATACAGATGTAAATGGTATCTATAGCTTTACCAACTTACAGGCAGGTAACTATATTGTAAGTGTACAATTGGTGGCAACTGTTTGGCAAGGTGGACCGCTTACATTTAACAGTACCAATCCAAACAACAATATTGATGGTGATAACAATGGTATCGTAACTTATAACAACGAAGTTTTCAGCGGTTTTATAACCTTAAATACAGGCACAGAGCCAACCAACGATGGTGATGGCCCTGATGGTAACCTTACACTCGATTTTGGGTTGATACCAACACCGCCCCAGGCATCCAACAACTATTTAGGTAACAGAATATTTTACGATCAAAATGGCAACGGTATTCTTGATGCCGGTGAGGTAGGTATAGCTGGTGCAACTGTAAACCTGTACGACGATATTAATGGAGACAATCAACCGGATGGTCCTGCTTCGCAAACAGTAGTTACCGCAGCAGATGGATCGTATGGTTTTGGCTTGCTGGATGATATCAACTATATGATTGGTGTTATTTTACCACAGGGCTATACTATTAGCAGCGCGGTTGGTACCAGCACAAATCCTAACAACGATGTGGACAGCGATAACAATGGTGTTACATTGGTTAACGGCGAAGTGAGAACTAACTTTATAACCCTTGCTGCCGGTACCGAGCCTACCACTGATGGTGATGGTGCTAATGGAAACCTTACACTCGATATTGGTTTAATTGGCAACAGTGTAATAGGTGACTTTGTTTGGAACGATGTAAATGGTAATGGTCTGCAGGATAGCGGTGAGCCTGGTATAAAAGGGGTAGTTGTAAAAATCACCATGCCTAATGGTAGCATACTTACCACTACAACCAATGCAAATGGTGCTTACAGCTTTACCAATCTTGCTCCCGGCACTTATACGGTAAACTTTATAACTCCGGCATTTTATAACCCAACCTTCGAAAATGTTGGAAGTAACGATAACATAGACAGCGATCCGGTAAACGGAACAGTAACTGTAACCATTACAGGCACCCAGGTTAACAATACTGTAGATGCCGGTTTTATAGATGATATTGATGATGATGATGATGGAATAATTGATATTGTTGAAAGCCACGGATATGATGGCTTAAAAGATTGTGATGGTGATGGTATACCTAATTATATGGATGCTACACCCGGATGTCCCATACCTGCCGGAAACGATATTTATGGCAATCCATTTAAACCCCTGGTTTGGATAGATTGTGCAAGACCAGGGTTTCCAAATGGGGATGGTATCAATGATTTTTTCGACTTCGATCATGATGGTATTATTAACCAGTTGGATCTTGACAGCGATAACGATGGAATACTGGATGTAACCGAAACTATGGATCCAAACATGGTAGACAACAACCATGATGGTAAAGTTGATGGAGGTGATACGGACAGGGACGGGTTATTAAATACTGCAGATGGTACACCAAATGTATACGGCGGCCCGGGTTTAACACCGCAGGACCTTGACCGCGATGGCCTGCCAAATTACCTGGACCTGGATAGCGATGGCGATGGTTTATCTGATCTCACTGAAGCAAGAGGTTTCTTTGACAACGATGGTATAGCTGATGGAACAGACAGCGATAAAGATGGTGTAAATGATAGCTACGACCAGATTACAGGTAGCGGTGCTGTAGGAGTAACCCTTACCGACAACGATGGAGATGGCAAAATAAACCCCTACGATATCGACTCCGACAACGATGGTATTACCGACAACGTGGAAGGCCAGCCTACCTGTGCTTACAAAAAGCCAACTGGTCTGGATAGTGATGGGGATGGTATGGACGATGCTTATGATACCTATAACAACACCTGTATCTTAAGAGCACCAGGTATTACTCCTTACGATAAAGATGGAGACGGTACACCTGATATTTATGACCTTGATACAGATAACGATGGCGCATTGGATGTTAACGAAGGATCAGGTATTTATGGAGACTTTGTTACCATCACAACCGATATTGATGGGGATGGTTTGATTGACCAGTTTGACATTTTCAACATTAGAACTGCAACCTCTAACCTAACAAATAATGTGGTACATAGCAATATGGGCACAAACGGTAGCTTCGATGGTCCGTTGCCCGCAGGAAGCAATGCAAGATTGCCACAATCAGCTTCAGGAGATTGTAGTACCGGCGCTGACCGCGATTGGAGAAACATTTCGATATTACCTGTTACCCTGGTAAACTTCAGTGGCACATTAACCAGCGGTAAAACAGCGTTATTGTGGAAAGTTGCCAGCGAACAAAACATCAGCAACTACACCATTGAACGCAGCACCGATGGACAATCATTCAACCCCATTGGAAAAGTAGCAGCAAAAGGTTCGGGTAGTTTAAGCACCCTGTACAACTACTACGACGATGTTGCGGCTGTAACCTCTGCCACGGTCTACTATCGTTTAAAAATGATTGAGAATGGCGGTACATATAAGTACAGCAGTGTACTTAGTTTTAAAGTAACCAGCAAAGGCACCCTAAGTTTCGGTTTCTATCCAAACCCTGCCAACAGTTACCTGCAGGTTAAAGTAAATGCTCAAAAAGATGGGGTGGCTGCTTTACGAATTATAGATGGCTTTGGTAAAATTGTTTACGTAACCAACACTCGTATTAGCGAGGGTTCAAACATCATAGGCCTTAATAATATTTCAACCCTGCCTTCGGGTATATACAATGTACAATTGGTTACCGAAGTGCAAACCCTAAATCAAAAACTGGTAATCGCCAGGTAATAGCATAATCCCTATGACTACAAAAGGCCCTCCATGTGAGGGTCTTTTTGCTTTATATATATTTGCAAAGACCCAAAAATTGTCCTTCCATCACCTTTGAATATGCATTTTACTGTAGTCTATAAAAAGGTTGATAAAAGCAAGTGTCTAACAAGGCTACCGTAAACTGTTTACATCTCCTTTAACAATGCATGTTTTTTTACTTGCTTCGCGAAGCAAAAAAACAAAAACTGTATTTAGTAAGAAGCTGTCTAAAAATGTTTTATTTGGATACCAGCTATGGCTTTTCATAGCATCATAGTTGCGTCGCAATCACTTCATCGGCATCACATTGTGCAGCTTTAGGTTTCAATGCAAAATCCATAAGCAAATTTAGACAGCCTCTAAGTGCAATAAAAATAACTCATGAAAAATTTTTGATTCTTTCATTCCTGAGTAACGCATCCTTATTTTTTTTAAATCATTGGTTAGCAGTCAATAAATCCAAAAGGTTATATGTAGTTTTCCCAAACTATAGTCAGAATTTTCTTTTAATATTTTCTATTACGTTTTCCTGCCTGGTTTTTACCTCTTAACAATTTGTTTAGAAACGAAATGTGCCTAATTTTCCACCGTAGGGATGGTTCCCATTTTGAAAGAACGCCATGTCCCGAAATGCAACTTATTATCAAACGGTGGCATTTACCCAACAAACAGGTATAATCTGTTCAAAAAATAAATGGGTATATAGCGTCTATTGTAAAACAAAAAATTGTATCGAACCATTAGAATATTTATCAGCAGGCATTGTACCGGTTTTAATGACAGCAGCTAACTTGTCCCAATATGAAAAAATTTACTTTTATTATTTTACTTTCTTTATTTGCCACCAAAGGTTTTTCTCAAATTAACCTTGGAAATCTTGTTTGGAACGATGCCAACGGTAATGGTATTAAAGAGGTTTATGAGAATGGTATTGGCGGAATTACAGTTAAATTATATACTGATAATGATGCTAATAATATTCCGGACGGCCCTGGTTTTGGCACGGTGATAGCCACAACCACAACAGCGGTTGACGGTAAATACCTGTTTACTTCCCTTGCTGCGGGCAGGTATATCGCATCTATAATAATTCCTGCAGGCTATAGCTTCTCCCCTTCATTTTCTGCAACTCCCGACAACGATATTGATAACGATAATAACTCAGCCGTACTTTTTAATAACCAGTCAGAAGTTAGAAGTAATGCTATAACGCTCACTTATGGCGGCGAGCCCACCAATGATGGCGATGGTATTCATGGCAACCTAACCCTTGACCTTGCAATTTGCGGCAACAGCGTAATAGGCGATTTTGTTTGGTTCGATAGAAATGCAAATGGCATACAGGACGATAATGAAAGCGGTTTTGCCAATGTAAAGGTTACGCTTACTTTTCCCGATGGAACAACTTATACCAGGTACACCGATGCCGGTGGTAAGTATGAGTTTGTAAATCTCGGCCCCGATGTACATACCCTTACTTTCGAAACCCCGGTTGGTTTCAGCCCTTCGCCGGCGCTTCAGGGTGCTGACAGGGGTAAAGACAGCGACCCTGTAAATGGTAAGGTCACATTCGCAGTGTTGGCATCAACCAATAATTTTACGTACGATGCAGGCTTTTTTATCCAGGGCTGTGTGGTTGGAAACTGTGGTACCGGGTTTGTACAAATTAATGGAACCTGTTATAAGGATACCGATGGCGATTGCATTGCTGATAAAGATGATTTGGATGACGATAACGATGGCATTATTGACATGGTTGAAAATAAAGGTTATGATGCCCTGGCCGATTGTGATAACGATGGGGTTGTAAACTACCTGGATGCTACACCGGGTTGCCCTACTGTTATTGGCAATGATATTTACGGAAATCCTTACCAGCCGCTGGTTTGGTTGGATTGCAATGGAGATAATATTAATGACTTTTTTGATTGGGATAAGGATGGTGTGATTAATGAGTTAGACCTTGACAGCGATAATGATGGCATTTTGGATATTCAGGAAGCAAGGGATAGAAGGGCTACCGATAACAATGCGGATGGTATGGCAGATGGGGTTGACCAGGATGGTGATGGAATCATGTCTTCGGCTGATGTTAATGATGCTGTGTATGGTGGGCCAGGTTTGTTTGCACAGGATTTGGACCACGATGGCAATCCCAACTATTTGGATCTTGACAGTGATGGTGATGGCGTGGTTGATATTACCGAAGCATTGCTTTTTGTTGACAGCGATGGCATAGTAAACGGTACTGATACCGACAAAGATGGAGTGCTTACCATAGTTTTTAATAACAACAATAACTCTGCTGATAATTTTAACGGCTTTGGTGCAAAGGGGATAAGGGTGGATGATAACGACCAGGATGGCTTTCCCAATCCGTATGATATTGATAATGATAATGATGGTATAACGGATAACGTCGAAGCCCAGCCCACTTGTGTAGAGGTACAGCCTTTTGGTTTAGACACTGATAAAGACGGCCTCGATGATGCCTACGATATTGACAATAATGCCTGTAAGTTTAAGGCTCACGGTATTACCCCATACGATAAGGATGGGGATGGTACACCAGATATGTACGACCTTGACACAGACAATGATGGAGCGCCAGACTTTAACGAAGGTTCCGGTATATCAGGCGACTTTGTTACCAACTATAACGATACCGATGAAGATGGCCTTATAGACCAGTATGATATTTTCAACATTAAGACGGCCACCACCCTTTTTGTAAACAATGTGGCTCACAGTAACATGGGTCCAAATGGTAGTTTTGATGGCCCTGTGCCGGCGGGTAGCAATCCACAGTTGCCTCAGTCTAACCCAGGCAATTGCAGCACAGGTGCAGACAGAGACTGGAGAGATATTACCATATTGCCGCTCAACCTGGTTGAATTTAAAGCACAGCAAACTGGTAACTACATTAGCATTGTATGGATAACCGCCAACGAGGTAAACATGAAACAGTTTATTGTAGAAAGAAGTGTGGATGGAATTACCTACGCCCCGGTTGGAGTAATAACCGCAAAGGGGAGCAGCGTAAGAAATTCTTATCTCCTACATGATAACGTTGCAAACCTTAGGGCAGGAATATTGTACTACAGGTTACGCCAGGTTGATATTGCACTTTCATTCAAACTGTCTAATACAATTTCAGTCAGATTGGGTGGAAAGGATGTAGTGAACCTTCAACTGATGCCAAACCCCGCTGCAACTTATTTTACAATAAAGCTGCAGGCTGCAAAGGAATCAAACGCCAGCATAAAAATTACAGATATGTATGGTAGAATAGTGATGGTGCAGAAAAAGGTAGTGGTAGCCGGTACAAATATGATAACCATTAATAACCTGTCATTTCTTGCTGCCGGTAATTACAATGTACAGGTGCAGTTAGAGGATCAAATACTTTCCAATAAAATTGTAGTTATCAGGTAAAACTCTCTTCAAACTATTAGGCTAAAAGCCGGTAAAATCTTTCAGGGACTCAAAACCCTGGAAGATTTTTTTATAGCAAATTAAAGTGCAGCTCATTAAAATTTTGAAGAGAAGACAGCTTTAGATCTGCTAATGCCCACCTGTCGCTTTTTTGTACTGAGTACTCCGGTACAACCACACATTTCATTCGGGCCGCTTTTACCGCAATCATGCCATTAATCGAGTCCTCAAAACATAAGCATTCTAATGGCGATGCGTTGAGTTGCTTTGCACAATCAAGATATACCTGGGGGTGGGGTTTGCCATAAGGTAAAAACTCAGCCGATGTACTTACCTGCAGGTAGGGCTCTATGCCCAATAGACTTACAACAGTACTCACCAACGATAATGGTGAAGAAGTAGCAAGACCAATCTTAAAATTTCGTTGGTGAAAAAAATTAATGATATGATGAACACCCGGTAGCATTTTTCCTTTTTGTCTTACTTTCTCATTAACCAGGTCAACTATCTTCTTACCTGCTTTTTCAAGCTCTGTATGGTCAAATTTATAATCACGCAGCCACCAGGCTACAAATTCGTTGGTCCTAAGTCCTGTTGTTGTGGCATACTCTTCAGGAGTTAACTTCTTGCCATAATAATTAAAAACTTCTTCAGCAGCTTCGTTCCAAATGGGCTCACTGTCTATCAATAAACCATCCATGTCAAAAATTACTGTATTCAATACCATGAGGTAAAATTTAAAGGCGCAAATATAACATGGCAGATCGCACCCAATTCCATTATAATTGTACGGTGTCAGGGAACCTATTTGCAGAAGCGGAAAAAAATTATTGAAGTTTTATGGATGGCTTAAAGATGTTTTTACCAGCCTGACGTAGGTTGTTCATATTTTGGGTTCTGATTTTATTTGCCAATGAGGTTAGTAAGGTGAGGTATAAAAATTATACAACCAATAATAGTGCTAAATATTGCAGACCATAATACGGCTCCTGCAGCTACATCTTTTATAATTTTTATTATCGGATGATATGCTTCACTCAACATGGCACACACCCTTTCCAGGGACGTGTTAACCATTTCCAATGCAATTACCAAAGAAATACAACTTAAAATAATACACCATTCTACGGCAGAGAGTTGCACAATGAAGCCGAGGGAAATTACCAGCAGGGCTATAACTAACTGGATTTTACCATGTCTTTCATTTTTAAAAAAATATTTTATTCCCGCGCTGGCAAAGCCAACATTTTCAATAAAAGTGTGCATGTATAATTTTGGTTGATAACAGCTTTGGATTTGAAAATAATAAAAATGTGTTTACAAGTATTACAGACCGTTAGCTATAATTTGTTTTGCTTGTTTTTTAGCTGCTAACCCAAATCATTAAAACTTAAAGTATTTACGAAAAAAGGGAGGCAACCTTTATAAAAGCGTACCTCCCTATCAACATTATTGCACCTTATTTCAAAGCAAAGGTCACATTTACATCAAACTGCAATTTAATTTTCTTAAAATCTATATTTGGTTCGGCAGCCTGCTCGCCTTCAGCATTCGCCGACTGCTTCATCATCATGTTGCTAAACACCGGCCTTGGGTAATTATCAACTTCGTTGGGGTCGTTGATCATAATCGCCTCTCCAACTTTTTCTCCAATAGCTTCTGATAAGTAGATAGCTTTTTCCTTAGCTGATCGAATGGCCTGAATTTTTAATTGTTTTTTGAACTCTTGCAGCCTGCTGTGCGAAACCCGTGCAATCGAAAACCCTTCAGTTGCCTCATCATCTAATTTGGAAACCAATTCATCCATTTTTTTAGTGCTGGATAACTTAACCTGGTAGGTAATACCCGCCATCATATCAGGATTTTTCTTTTTGTTCTTATTGTACCACCAGTAATTGCCATCCCATCCCTGGTACCCTTGAACAGAAATATTGCTGTCAGGTATATTGATAGATTGTGTAGCCTTTAAAAAGTTTTTCCTGATACTCTCAATATCAGTTTTAGGTCCTCCTTTTTTAGCATATTCCCGCAGCATAATCTGCACATAAATTTCATCCGGAACTATTTCCATTTCGGCTGTTCCATTTACATTAATTACTTTTTGCTTGTTATTTACATCAGTGGGTTGGGCGTTTACAGCACACAGGCTAAACAATATCGCCATACTTAATAAAAACTTCTTCATAAATAAGATTTTTTAGTACAAGATGTATAGATAAAGCATATTACACACAGCAAAAATTAATAGTCTCCAACGTTAACAATAACTTTACATTCCTTATTTTGCACCTCATGTTTGCCATAATGCATCAGTAATGAGTTCACTCTCTGACCGACTAAAACATATTAGGATTGTACGTGGGATCATCTACTTTATAGTGGGTGTTTTTACATATCCCGGCTTAGCCATAATTAATAGTTTAAAAATAGAAGGTACCGAGCACATTGCCAATCTTCCGCGCCGGAACGTATTGTTTGTAAGCAATCATCAAACCTATTTTGCTGATGTAATAACTTTTCTGCACATTTTTGCTGCTGTAAAATGGAGAAAGAAAAACAGGCTGGGAGTACCTTATTACCTGCTAAATCCTTTTACCAATTTATATTATGTAGCTGCTGAAGAAACCATGAATGGTAGCTGGATAAGTAAGCTGTTTAAACTGGCAGGAGCTTTAACTGTAAAACGTACCTGGCGTACAGAAGGTACTGAAGTACGACGCGGACTGGACGCATCCGACACCCGTAAAATAACAGATGCATTAAAGAGCAGTTGGATTATCACTTTCCCTCAGGGAACTACCAAACCCTTTGCCCCCGGCAGAAAAGGCACTTCCTTTATTATAAAAAATAACAGACCCATTGTTGTGCCCATAGTCATCAGTGGCTTTTGGAGGGCATTTACAAAAAAGGGATTAATGTTTAAAAAGAAGGGATCACTTTTATCGGTTAAGTTTAAAGCGCCATTAGTTATTGATTATGACCTGCCACACGAGCAAATACTTGAGCAGGTTATGGATGCCATTGAGCAAAGTAAAAAGTTTATGCTCAAGGGCAAGCATCATGTAATGACTGCGTTGGATAAGTAAGTTCTCCTGCTTTAAGTAACACTCTTATTTTGGCAACTTTATTCTGCAACAGTTTCCGGAGTTATAAACAGGGCTTTTAATTCATTGGCATCGTGAGGTTTCATTTTACCCGCTAAGATCAATCTCAATTGTCTTCGGCGCAAAGCCCCATCATATATTTTTTTCTCTTCATCAGTTTCCGGCAACAATGCAGGAACGGGTGTTGGCTTACCGGCAGGGTCGAGTGCTACGAATGTAAAATAGGCTTCGTTACTTTCGTAATTATATTGATGCAGCAAATCTTCGCCCCAAACTTTTATGTGAATTTCCATTGATGTGGTAAAAGCACGGCTCACCTTTGCTTCAATATGTACCACATTGCCCAGCTTGATAGGATTTTTAAAACTTAGGTTATCAACGCTTGCCGTCATGCTGGGTAAGTTGCAATGTTTTCCCGCAGCTATGCCTGCGGCAATATCCATCCAATACATTAACCTGCCTCCCATAAGATTACCAAAAGTATTGGTATCGTTGGGCAACACAATCTCATTCATTATAGTAAAACTTACACTTGCATTCTTGCCTTCCATTATAGTTTTTTGGCAAAAGTACTTAAATAGGCATCGTTGTACTTAACAGGAGGCATGTTATAGGGGGTAAGAGAGATAAAGTGAACAAATCACCAAATGGCTGTTAGTCCATCTTCCCTTTTTTGCCAGGACGCAGATCCAGCTTATCCAAAAAGTCCTCGGCAAACTTTATATGTAACAATTGCTTTTCCCTCGGCATTTTGTCAAAAGTTTTTATTAGCATACCCAGCCTCATATTCTTACTTAAAAAATCGCGGTGTACATGCATGAACCGCCAAAACAAGCCATCCCATATTTGTTGCCAGTCACCTTTTGGGTAATTACTCATCTTCATTAAATAATTGCTACCGCTTATGTATGGCTTGGTAGTCATCAATCCACCATCTGCAAATTGGGTCATCCCATAGGTATTCGGTACCATCACCCAATCGTAGGCATCAATATATATTTCCATAAACCACCGGTAAACATCGTTGGGGTCAAACTCGCAAAGCAACATAAAGTTGCCCATCACCATTAAGCGTTCAATATGGTGAGAGTAGCCCGTTTTCAATGCTTTTTGTATCACATTATCAACCGGAACAATTCCCGTGGTGCCGTTCCAAAAACTCACCGGAATTTTTCGGCTAAAGCCCCAAAAGTTTTTAGTACGCTGGCGGCTTCCTTCCCTTTCATAAACAATTCTAATAAATTCTCTCCATCCAATTATTTGTCTAATAAAACCTTCAACAGAGTTGATTGGAACC
>JANPPB010000359.1:0-4756 GCA_031428295.1 Segetibacter sp.
CAACTATTACGATACTTCAGGTGCATTGCGCGACATGGTGCAAAACCATATTCTGCAACTCATTTGCATGATAGCTATGGAGCCACCGGGATCGTTTAAACCAGATGAGATCCGTAATAAAAAAGTGGATGTTTTAAATGCTATTCGCAGGATTAAAAAAGAAGATGTAAACAAGATGGCTGTGCGCGGTCAGTACAACGCCGGATGGATGAAAGGTGAAACTGTAGAAGGTTATCGCCTGGAGCCTAAAGTAAATCCAACATCTAATACCGAAACTTTTGCCGCAGTAAAATTTTACATTGATAACTGGCGGTGGCAGGGAGTACCTTTTTATGTGCGTACCGGTAAGCGTATGCATGAAAAAGCCAGCCGCATCACCATACAATTTAAGCCGGCGCCAGACTATGCTTTTCCTGAAGGTGCCGCACAAACCTGGCGGCCAAACCGGTTAACCATAAGCATACAGCCCGAGATGGATATTCGCCTTCGGTTTCAGGCCAAGCGACCCGGCCCCGATATGAACCTGCACCCGGTTGACATGATATTTAATTACAAGCATGAATTTGATGGTTTAGAACCCGAAGCTTACGAGACGCTATTGTTGGATGTTATGGAAGGCAATCCAACTCACTTTATGCGTGCCGATCAGGTGGAAGCAGCATGGGAGATTATCATGCCTATTTTGGAAACATGGGAGACAAGAGAGCCAATGGATTTTTCCAATTACGCACCTGGTTCATGGGGGCCGGAGGATGCTGAAGCATTAATAGCAAGAGATGGTCGCAACTGGATAAATGTTAACAGCTCAAAAGACAAAGAATGAATAACAGCATCCATCAATACCGTAGCATTATTGAAGTAAACAAGGCGTTGGCAGAATGGTTGGTAAAAGACGTACAAAAGGTGCTGTTGCAACAGAACAGGTACAGCATTGCTTTATCGGGGGGCAGTACTCCCAAAAGTTTTTATGAATTACTTGCAAAAGATTATGCAGATAAAATTGACTGGACTAAAGTGCATGTATTTTTTGATGATGAGAGATATGTGCCCTTTACTGATGAAAGAAACAATGCAGCCATGGTACATCGGGCATTGATACAGCATGTGAACATTCCGGCAAGCCAGGTTCATAACATGCAAACAGATGTACCTCCTATTAACTCCGCCAAAGCCTACGAGTTGCTGCTTCATCAATATTTTGATCACCAGCAGCACACGTTCGATCTTGTTTTATTGGGCATGGGTGATGATGGACATACGCTGTCACTTTTTCCGGGAACGGCGGTTGTAAATGAACGGGTAAAATGGGTGAGTGAAGTGCTGTTAGATACATCAGGGAATTACAGGATAACCTTAACTGCACCGGTTGTAAATATGGCCGAAAAAATTATCTTTCTAATTACGGGGCAGGGCAAAGCCCAAATGCTACAGAAAGTATTGCAGGGACCGGCAAATCAATTTCCCTCTCAACTAATACAACCGGCAAGCCAAAACTTATTGTGGTTTATTGATGATGCCGCAGCTATGAACCTGCAAAACGGTTAATTACTTACCGACTTAATCCAATCTTTTATACCCCTGTATATTTTTTTAGCTACTGCCCTTTGAAACCTTGGATCCATGATTTTCTTTTCATCATCCACATTGCTGATAAAGGCAATTTCAACCAACGAGTTGGGAAAGTCGGTGGGTGCATTCAATGCAAAATTAAAGTTGCCTACATTTCCAAACTCATTTAAATTAAGATCGAGCATGCGCTTAAGAATACTAGTAGTAAGTGGCTTAAAACCTATATGCTTATAATAGGTACTTACGCCCTTCACCTCTGCATTGGCCGAGGAGTTTAGGTGCAGGCTGATGAGCAGGTCGGGCATCTCTTTTTGTAGTTGAATAATCCGGTCTGTATTCAACACATTTGTATCAGTGGTACGGGTCATAATAACCTTACTTTTTTTAGAAACAAGGTATGCCCGTAACTCTTCTGCAAACCTGAGGGTGTAGTCTTTTTCAAGTGTTTTACTTTTAATGCCTGTGGCCCCTGTATTGGTACCGCCATGCCCTGCATCTACAGCAATGCGCAATTTTTTAAAACTTACAACCGGTGGTTGCCTGCGTACCCGTATTATAAGGTTACTACCGCTATAATAAACTGAATAACCCCAGTGTTGCTGGTGTTTTAAGTTGATGGTTACCCTAACCACATCGTCTTCAACCTGGTTAAAATATACATCATCAATTTCACGGGCACTTTGTAACGAGGTAAGCCAATTGGTGTTGCTTTGAACGCCATACAGATCCACCATAATCTTCGATGGTTTTATTTCCATCCAGCTTTTGTAGGGCAAATGTTCATCCATATTGATTGATACATAATCATAGGTTTTATCACCCTTAACCAGCCACGAGTTGGTTAAATAAAATGGCTTTAATTTTAAAGATGTATCCGCAGTAACAGCACTTTTATCAATAAATGCAGTATGATTATTAGCAAGCTTTACCACAAACATTTCTTTAAGCGAATCAACCACCTTAAGTACCACACCGGTATCCAGTATTCCCAGCTTAGCGCCTCCTAAACGATCCTCGCCTGCACCATAGGCCAGCATAGGTAATTTGCCGGTAGTTTTGGTGATAAAATAAGATGAAGTATTGTGTTGAGCACGGGGTTTTACAGTAATCAGCAGCAGCACAAATGGCAGGAATAATCTCATTACATGAAGATATTGATTTGACAAGATCGTTTAAAACCAATCATACAATTCCATAACGTCTTATTAAAATTAATATGGAGGTACCGGTAATTTGCTGTAGACTATTTTCCCCAGTATCTTTAAGTATGGCACGATAACTTGCTGTTAACCATCAAACAAAGTGTTATTTAAACGGCAAGAATTTTGTCTGTAATGCTGCCTTACAACCACTTTAAACCGATAATAATATTATGTTACTTAAAGGCAATTTTTGCATTTGGCTGCTCTTTTTATTGGTAGTAAGCTGTACTATTAAAAGCTCCGATAAAAAATATAGCAACATACCCGGTTACGACATAACTAAACCTACAACCATTAAACTAAAGGGTGAACTTGACGAAATCTCCGGCCTGTATTTTTATAAAAAGGACAGCAGTGTTTTTTCAATTATTGATGAAGCGGGTTACCTCTATAAAATTTTTCTCAGGAAGAAGATTGAAATTCAAAAATGGAAATTCTCCAAAAATGGCGATTACGAAGATCTTTCAATGGTAGACAGCACCTTTTATGCACTTAAGAGCAATGGCGATCTTACAGGCTTTAAATTCTTCTCTCTCGATTCAATCCGGGAAAGCAAGTACAAATCACCTCTACCCGGCAAAAATGAGTTTGAAGGAATGTTTTACGATTCTGCAGGCAAGCAAATGGTGTTGCTATGTAAAGATTGTGAGGCCGATAAAAAGAATTCGGTTTCAGCTTATTCCTTTAACGTAGTAACCCAGGCTTTTAACGATACGCCCTATTTTGTTTTAGATGTTGAAAATATTGCCGAAAATTTAGGTACAAGCAAAATGAAATTTAAACCGTCAGGCATTGCGGTTCACCCAATAACAAAAGAGCTTTATATTATTTCATCAGTTAACAAAACGCTGGTTGTTGCAGAGGCAGACGGAACAATAAAAGATGCCTATCAATTAGACCCTGCCCTGTTTAAACAACCCGAAGGAATTACGTTTACTCCCTGGGGCGACCTTTTGATATCAAATGAAGCTGCAGAAGTGGGATCGCCCAATATTTTAATTTTTAAATACAAAAAAAAGAATGATGCTAAGGATAAGTAGTATACTGCTACTGCTGTTTCTACAATATGGTGCTATTGCACAGGGTAACGACGATACATTACAGGCAAGAATAATTTTGATTGGCGATGCCGGTGAGTTCAACTCAAAAGGGCAACATCCCGTTGTCCGGTCCGTTAAGGAGCATTTTAAGTTCGATAAAAAAACTACCATTCTTTATCTGGGCGATAACCTATACAAAGCCGGTCTGCCCGACGAGCAGAACTTCAACTACAGTAAAGTAAGGGCAGTACTGGATACACAGGTAAACATTGCCCGTGGCTCCGGGGCAAAAGTTTATTTTATTCCTGGCAATCACGATTGGGCTGAATACGGGGCAAACGGTTGGGAAACTGTAAAAAGGCAGCAATATTATATTGAAGCGCTGGGCGATAACAATGTTAGTTTTTACCCGCAGGATGGATGCCCCGGCCCCGTGCTGGTAAATGTTACCAACGAGGTTGTAATGATACTGATGGATAGCCAGTGGTGGCTGCACAAGTTTGAAAAGCCAGGCATAGAATCGGATTGCGATTTTAAAACTAAGGAACAGGTGTTGGGTGAGTTAAATAACCTGCTGAACGAAAACTCGAAAAAGCTGGTTATTATTGCCATGCACCACCCCATGCGTAGTTATGGTATTCATGGTGGAAACTTCAGCCTTAAACAGGCTTTCTTTCCGCTCACTGATATCAGGAAGAACCTGTATGTACCCTTTCCGCTAATTGGTTTTGCCTATCCTATTGCAAGGGGGGTATTCGGTACCCCGCAGGACATAAAACATCCCACCTATGCCAATATGATTACCGAAATTGACAAGGTGGCCCAGAACCATAAGAATGTAATATTTGTAGCAGGTCACGAGCATACACAGCAATTGATAAGCGATAACGGCCATTACTACATTGTATCGGGTGCAGGCGCCAAGGAAAGCCGGGTTGACAGGGG
>JANPPB010000360.1:0-9090 GCA_031428295.1 Segetibacter sp.
GAGCAACAATTGCTTACGCCGCAAGTATTACAATTGCATGAAACATTCCTCAGATTGGCCGGGCAACAATAAACATCCGGCCAAACCCTCTACTTACAGGCTGTTTAAAAATGGAACCACGGCGGCACGCCGGCACAGAGAAAACACAACGTAAGGCTCTGTGATACGTTGTGTCTGATGTGTCGCTGTGCCCGCCCGGCATGATACCTGTCGGTCGGGGTTCGATTTTTCTCATGAATTAATCGGGTAATTTAAATTTTAGACTGCTACTCTGTAGTTATTGTTTTCTTTCAACAATTATGCGTTTCACAAAAAATTTCACCAATGAATCCCTTACCCTCAAAGTATCAACGGCCATTAACTTTTTGGGGATATACATTCGGTAGTTAAGGGTGTCGTTAATTCTTAGGGTGTCAATCTTAAACGCTACACCATCTTTTTTTAACCGTGCACTCCGGGCAAAAACCCGCTCTTTGCTTTTCGTAACATCAAATATTAGTTTATAATCATAAGCAACTGTGTCATAAAGCAGGGTAGTGGCAGGTGTGCTTTGAGGTGTTGTGGTAGTTTGTAATGTATCCGGGGGTAAGGCCACATTGTTTGTAGTAGTTGAGTCTTCTATTACCTGCGATAGTTCTTCACCTTTGTTTTTATTCATTAAATAGGTAATCCCCCAAATTGCGGCCCCAAAAAATGCAACTACTGCTATAATCATCAAAATAATAGTGGCCGAACGGTTTGATTCATTTTTTTTGGCTTTTTGCCGGTGCATGTGGCCCGGATTATCGCGATGCGGAGACAGCTCTTCTTTGGCGGGTAAAAAGGTACCAGGCGTAAACTCATAAGTGCCCTGGTTGTTTTTATTGAGTGTTCCAATACCTTCAATAGTGTAAGGCTTGCCAATGTTTATAAACTGCTTTATGTTAGAAAGATAGCTTTCCAGGTCGCTGCGTACCAGCGGTTGAATTTTACCAAGTTTCTTTACCAGGAAAATAATCAGGTCCTCATTGGTTTGATCTTTTGGGCTGTAAATAAAATTGAGGCCTTCAATAGGATAAAATATTTCTTTATCCTGGGGTGAGGGTAAAACCACAGCGCCATCCAGTTTAAAGGTGCCTATGCCCTGAAGTTGCAATGTTTTGTTTTCGTATAGATATTGAGCCAGGAGATCATCAAATTTCACAACAAAGAGTTTAGTTTACGCAAATGTATCTCATAATGTCTTTAACAATTTTAAGCATTGTTGATAAGATAAGCTACCCGCAATGTAGGTTTTTTGATGTTACCTTTGCCGCATGCTAACGCCGGAAGAAGAAAAATTTATAAAATACTGGGGCGAGAACCGGGATAAAGTACAGACAGGTTTCAGACAATACAGAACAGGTTTATCTATTGGTTTTGTTTTGGGCATTGGTATTTTAATAAACTTTGCTACAGGTTGGTATACACGTGCCAATATGGTGGCTAACAGCCAGTCTACTCCGTCGGTACTCATTTTTGCTCTTGTAATTATTGCTATTTTTTGCTCATTTTTCTACCGGCAATTCAATAGAGAATCCAACGACCAACGTTATAAAGAACTTCTATTTAAAAAAGAAAAACAAATTAAAGAAGCTGAAAAGCAGCAGGAAGTGCAAAATAGCAGTCAAGTAAAAAATTAAAATTAAGTTTAAATGAAGTTATTG
The DNA here is from genome assembly GCA_031428295.1 of Segetibacter sp. Taxonomy (GTDB): domain Bacteria; phylum Bacteroidota; class Bacteroidia; order Chitinophagales; family Chitinophagaceae; genus Segetibacter. The sequence goes on from JANPPB010000360.1 coordinate 1,686, forward strand.
ATGGTTTTAGCCAGTGCTTTAATGCTTACGCTGGCAGGTTGCGGTAAAGATGATGCGGGATGCAGTAATGTTAAGCCTGCAGATGAAGAAGCACAAATTCTTGCTTATGCAGCCGCAAATGGAATAACCGCGATGAAACATAGTAGCGGCATGTATTACCAGGTGGTAACACAAGGGGCTGGTGTTACACCCAATATTAACTCTACTGTTACCGTAAATTATACCGGTACACTTTTAAACGGCAGTGTTTTCGACAAGTCATCAGCACCTGTTAGTTTTAAATTAAACCAGGTAATTGAAGGCTGGATTATTGGTATTCCTTTAATTAATAAGGGTGGCAAAATTAAAATGATCATTCCCTCTTCGCTGGCCTATGGTTGTAATGGAGCACGTACCATAGCACCCAATACAGTTTTGTATTTTGAGGTTGACTTAATTGAGGTGCAATAAAATTATCTTGAGGAGACTTATAAAAAAATGCGATGGCAGAAATCCATCGCATTTTTTTTATGCCCATTTAAAAGGACCAATCTTTTTTTATTGCTAAGCAGTCTCCGGATGCCATCTTACAAATGCTTCCATAGCCGCATATTGGGTCATGCCCAATTGAGCATAGAGGTTTGCGGTATTGCCGTTTCTTTCTTCGGCACGCTGCCAAAATTCACGTGCATCGCTCCCCTGAAAAGGCACCATGTCTTTTTGCGACTGGTGAATAAAAATTCCAAAACGTTTCTTCATAGCCTGGTCGGGACTCATAGGTATGGCCATTTCAATTTCGGTAATGTCCCATTCCTGCCAGGCTCCTTTGTACAACCATATCCAACAATCTTTTACCCACTCAACGTTTTGTGCATGTAACCTATTAAAGCTTTCAAAAACAACGTCTAAACAAACCTTATGGGTACCATGGGGGTCTGCCAGGTCTCCTGCACAATATACCTGGTGCGGTTTAATTTTATTAAGCACATCCATGGTTAGCTGTATATCCGCTTCGGTCATGGGGTTTTTGTCTATAGTGCCCGTCTCATAAAATGGAAGGTTGAGAAAATGCGCCTTATCATCTGTAAGGCCTACATACCTGCAGGTGGCCCTTGCTTCGCAGCGCCTGATCAATCCTTTTATAGCCCTGATCTCAGCAGTATCAATTTCATTTTTTTTCTTGCCGGCCAAAAATTTCCGCGCAGCGGAAAGTATTTCTTTACTGGTTTTATTATCAATGCCAAACATATCCTCAAAACCTACGGCAAAGTCGAGAAACCTGGTTACAAATTCGTCCGTTACGGCAATGTTGCCACTGGTCTGGTAACCTACATGCACTTCATGTCCCTGGTCGTGAAGCCGCATAAAAGTTCCGCCCATGCTTATAATGTCATCATCAGGGTGTGGTGAGAAAATAAGGCAGCGTTTTGGTTGAATTTCACTGCGTTCAGGATGCCCGGGGATAACAGCATTTGGCTTACCACCCGGCCAGCCGGTTATGGTATCGCGAAGCATATAATACACCTGCAGGTTGATCTCGTAAGCATCTCCTTTTTCTACCAAAAGATCGCCCAGGCCATTTTCGTTATAGTCGTGGGTGGTAAGACTTAAAACGGGCTTCCTCGTTTTGAGCGACATGTTTACCACAGCTCTTTTAATAATCTTCGGGGTCCAGTCTATCTCTCCGGTTAACCACGGCGATTTAATCCTGGTGAGTTCGCTTGCAGCCGTTTCGTCCACAACAAAGGTGCAGTCTGCATGCTGCTGCAAAATGCTTGCAGGCACCTGCTCCGATAATTCGCCTTCAGCAGAACGGGCTACAATGCCCGCCTTCATACCCCAGGCCATTAATAGAATTTTTTTAGCTTTTAGTATGGTGCTAATACCCATAGTAATTGCTAATCTGGGTACTTGCGAAATATTCAAAAAATCCCTTGCATTGGCTATGCGGGTGCTGTTGTCGAGCGTAATCAATCTGGTTTTTGAAAAGATGCTGGAACCGGGCTCGTTAAAACCGATATGACCATTGTTTCCAATACCCAATATCTGAACATCAATACCGCCTTTGTCGGCAATCAATTGCTCATAATCGTGGCAATGTTTTTTAATTGCTTCCTTAGGCAGTTCGCCGTTTGGTATAAAGATGTTGGAAGGATTAATGTCTACATGATTAAACAAATGACGATGCATAAAGCTGAAATAGCTTTGGAAAGCATCGCTCTCAACAGGGTAATATTCATCCAGGTTAAAAGTAATTACGTTGCTAAAACTTAGTCCTTCTTCTTTGTGTAAACGCACCAACTCTTTGTACATAGTTATAGGAGTGGAGCCTGTAGCCAGACCTAAAACAATGTTTTCTCCGCTAACCTGCTTTTCTTTTATTGCCAGTGCAATTTGCAAGGCCACATAAGCAGAGCCGTCTTTTGGCGTGCTAAAAATTTTTACAGGTATTTTTTCAAAGCTGTCAGTAAGATCAACATTCAACCGGGGGCTGGGCATATCGTTTTGGTTTTGTATGTAAGAATGAGGGAGCCGCAAAGATTACTAACATTTATGTTAACCGCTTGTGCGGAAATATTTTTTGAGGAAATATATTAAAAAATGATGTGTCATTTTTTCACCAATTTCGGTTACCACCAGCTTTGTTTAAAAGTATGTGTTCAGATATTTTTAAACTGTTTCGGTAAGCGGCAACGCTTCATTAAACATTAACCTGTTGCCAAAAGGGTCTGTTACTTCCATGGTTATGGCGTTCCATTCGGCCTTTTCGAGGCCGGGTTTATTGTAAGTATAATTTTTGGCTATCAGGCTTTGATGATATTGATGAAGGCCGCCCTTGCAACACTCAATAAATAGCTTAGCCCCGGGAGAACAATCGCCATGATGCTCCGATAAATGAAGTTGTATATCCTCTTTTGATACCTGTAAATAAATGGGAATATTAGGCCTGCGGTCTTCCCAATCTATTTCGAAACCCAACCAGTCAATATAAAATTCCACAGCTTTTTTGTAATCAAAAATTCTTAAGATGGGGATGACCTTATAATTCATTTTGGTGAGGTGTTGATAGCGATAAAGTTAATTGTAAAAACTTCGAACGATCAATCATTGTTGCACCCAAACTTTCTAAATGATTGGTGTACACCTGGCAGTCTATCAACTCAACGCCCTCGTTTTGCAGCGTTTCTACATATTTTATGAAAGCATATTTGCTGGCATTGCTGGCAACACTAAACATGCTTTCGCCATAAAAAACCTTGTTTAATTTAATGCCGTATAACCCGCCTACCAATTCATTATTCAGCCACACTTCGGCACTATGGGCAAAGCCTAATTTGTGCAGCATCGTATAAGATCGCTCCACTTCGTTGGTTATCCAGGTGCCTGATTGACCTTGCCTGTTCATAGTTTTACAGGCATTGATTACTTTGGTAAAAGCAGTGTTGATGGTAAAAGTAAAAGCATTCTTTTTTATAAGCGCATGCATGCTTTTACTTACTTTAAGTTCTTTGGGAAACAAAACAAAACGTGGGTTGGGAGACCACCACATGGGTACATCGCCATCAAACCAGGGAAAGATGCCTTTGCTATAAGCCAGTAACAACCGTTCAACCGATAAATCACCACCTATGGCCAACAGCCCATCGGGCAATGCATCATTTACAGGTGGAAACCACAGATTACTATCCAGCACAGGTAGAGACATTTGTAAATTTATTGTAGGAAGCCGTTTATATACGGAAACTTAAAAAATAGGCTCAAATTTTATAGGTGTGAATGCAAGCTGCCCATCCGGTTTTTTTTGCTTTCGATAATAGCACAATGCAATTAAGAAATGGGTCGAAATTTTTAGTCTGGATATTTAGATGGAGAAGCAAACATTGGCACCTTACAAAAAGACCTGGGAGATGATTAATAAATTAAATGCCCAAACTTCAAACCCGGTTGTAATTGTAAAGGAGGGCGGGAAAAAAGGAGGGGGATCCACACTTACTAAAGAGGCCCATCGTTTAATCGGGTACCATCGTGAATTACGATCCGGGTTTAAAACTTTTTTAGAAACGGAAACGGCTCTTTTAAATGAATAACATGCCAATTTTATTTATCATAGCGTTATATCTTTAAAAATATAACGAGAACAAATGTTTATGCGTTTAGCCCTCACACTATGTTTGCTTATTTGTTTCCAATTTGGTATTGGACAGCAAACTCATAAGGTTAATGAGAAGAAAAACGACTCTGCCATTTTTGGCATGCTGGATGAGGTGGTTGTTTTTGCCTCGAGGATAAATGAGAAAATTGTGCAGTCGCCCATTACAATACGCAAGGCAGATTATAAATATTTTCAATCGGCGCCTGCTGCTACTTTTTTTGATGCGATTGAAAATTTACAGGGTGTGCAGATGATTACACCGAGCCTTGGTTTTAAGGTTATCAATGCTCGTGGCTTTACAAACACCACCAACGTAAGGTTCGCTCAATTGGTTGATGGCATGGATGTTCAATCGCCGCATATTGGTGGCCCTATTGGCAATGCAATAGGCCCCACCGATCTGGATATCGACAATGTTGAACTGATACCTGGTGTTGCTTCAGCTTTGTATGGCATGAATACTATCAATGGGCTGGCCAATTTTTCAACCAAAAACCCATTTAAAACTCCCGGGTTAAGCCTGCAACAAAAAACGGGTGTAAATCATATAGGTGATGCTGAAACAGCAGCCAGGCTGTACTCAGAAACCAGTTTACGGTTTGCTAAAATTGTTTCTCCAAAGTTTGCTTTTAAAGTGAACGCAAATGTTATGAAAGGGTACGATTGGATGGCAAATGATGGAACAGATATTAATGCTACAGCCAACAACAGTGCAGGTTTGTTTGGTATTAATAACCCTGCAAAAGATGCCGTTAATGGTTATGGTAATGAATCGTCGAACAGGAGAACGCTTAGTCTTGGAGGTAAATCGTATGTGGTGGCACGCACCGGATACGAGGAGCCTGATGTTGTTGATTATTCAGTGCAAAATATTAAGGGTGATGTTGGACTATACTTTAAACCTACAAAAAGCAGTACCCTTAATTACCTGTTTAAAATGGCTTTGCTAAACAATGTTTATCAACGTTCCAATCGTTTTAAATTGCAGAACTATTTTGTGCAGCAACATGGGTTGCAATACCAGTCAAATTCAATTGTGGCTAAACTATATTTAAATAACGAGAGTACCGGTAAATCGTACAACTTAAGGTCGATGGCTGAAAATTTAGACCGGGCGTTTAAGACTGATAATAACTGGTTTGCTGATTATTCAAGTGCATTTACTAGTGCCTATCAAACCGGCTCTCCTGGAGCCGACGCACACCAACAAGCCAGGTTTTTTGCAGATGCTAACAGGCTTCAACCAGGATCTGCATCTTTTAACAACACGCAGGAAAAATTGCAGAACATTAACAACTGGGATAGCGGTGCGGCACTAAGAGTGAAAGCAAGTTTCGTCCAGGCTGAAGTGCAGGTAAATCTTACAGAGGCTTACTTATTAAATTTTAAAAAGCGCACTGGCATTGATTTATTAATAGGGGCCGATCATAGAACTTACATTATTCAACCCGATGGAAATTATTTTATCAACCCTGTACCTGGAAAAGAATTTGAAAACATTGTGTATGCTAAAACGGGTGGCTTTGTATCGCTGAGTAAAAGGGTTATTGCCGGTAAATTAAAGTTGGGGGCAATACTTAGAACGGATAAAAACGATTACTTTAAACAGACCTGGAACCCGAGATTTACGGCAGTGTATGCAGTTAACAAACATCATTTCCTCAGGGCTTCCTATCAAAGTGGATTTAGGTACCCCAGCATATTTGAAGCCTACAGCAACATTAATAGCGGAGGCGTAAAAAGGGTAGGAGGTTTGCCGGTGATGTCCAGGGGTATTGTTGAAAATGCATGGCTTCAATCCTCCATTGCAACGTTTCAATCTGCCGTTTTAAACAGCATTAACCGCAATGGTTTGTCAACCGATGCAGCTATTATTAAGAACGCAGCGCTGTTGAAAATAAATCCTTACACCTACATTCAACCCGAGCAAATAAAATCGATTGAAACCGGTTACAAAGGCATTTACAATGGTGGTAAAATTTATATAGATGTTGATGTATACTTTAACACCTACCGCAACTTTATAGCCCAGGCCAACATGAATGTACCCAAAACCCGGCTGGCGGATTCCATTCCATTTGCTTTGTACGATCGCAACAGGCAAAGCCCTTATCGTGTATGGACCAACTCTAAAACTAAAGTGTACAATTATGGGTTTTCAGCAGGCGTAAAATACCAGTTATTTAAAACTTATATGCTGTTGGCAAATACATCATTTGCCAGGTTGCACAAGTCTGCCAGCGAGGATGGTTTGGAAGATGGTTTTAATACCCCAAAATGGATTAACAACATTGGCCTGACTAACGATCATCTTTTTAAAAACTTTGGTGCTGCCTTAAATTATAAATGGCAAAGTGCTTACTATTGGCGATCATTTTTGGTTAATGGCCAAACGCCTGCTTATGCAACCCTTGATGCACAAGTGAGTTGGCAGGTAACTAAGCTTCAATCCAAAATAAAAATTGGTGCAACAAATTTGCTAAACCATTATTACACTTCGTTTTTGGGAGGGCCGCAAATTGGTGCATTTTATTATTCAACCATCACCTGCGATTTACATAAATAACCATGGCAGAAAATCTTTTAGATATACATGAAGCAAAGGCATTTGTGGAGCAACTTACGCATACGCTACAACCGGTAACTATGCCTTTACAGTATGCCTTTGGTAAAATTTTAGCCAGCAATGTATTTTCCCCGGTTCATGTTCCTGCCTTTGCGCAATCGGGTATGGATGGATATGCTTTTGCATTTGAAAGTTTGGGTAAGCCCTTGAAGATAGCAGGAGAACAGGCGGCCGGTGATGAGCATTCTTCATATTTACAACCTGGTACAGCAGTAAGAATTTTTACCGGAGCTGTGGTGCCCGATGGAGCCGATACGGTTGTGATGCAGGAGAAAACGCTTGTAGCTGATGGATACCTGCAAGTAAATGATGAGGCGCTTCAACGGGGCAGCAATGTAAGGGTACCGGGTTCAGAAATCGCCAAAGGAGATATGGCGCTTGCCGCAGGTGTAAGACTAACACCCGCTGCCATAGGTTTTTTGGCAGGTATGGGCGTAAACGAAGTAGAGATCATTCCCTCCCCACGGGTAAGCATTATTGTTACGGGTAATGAGCTTCAAGACCCCGGCACAACTCCTCAATTTGGCAAAGTATACGAATCAAATTCGTTTGCATTGCTGGCCGCTTTAGCCCAGTTGCATATAACCGATACCAGGGTTTATAAGTGCGAAGATGATATAGATGCGTTGACCAGTGTATTAAACCAG
>JANPPB010000361.1:0-2859 GCA_031428295.1 Segetibacter sp.
TTCTTAGATAAAAAAATTGTTCCTCCTGTTGCAATCCTTCATAAATTATTGGGATAGTTAACCTTCCTTCCATACCAATTTTCTTTAAAAACCGATTGAACCAGTTGTTGACTACCAAAGTATTGCGAGGGCTGGTATAGCAGGATATAAAATGCAAAGCCTGTACATCTTTTGGTTACATTGTAAACATCTACTAATCAGAAAATGTTGTAAAATTTACGATTTGGACAGTTTTCAACCAATTACACATAGCAGGAAAATTATAAGGAGGGTAATATGCTTTGTCATGAATGAAATTAGTACTGTCGTTAAACCTATAAAGGCTACACTTTTAAACAACTTATCATAACATGAACATAGCAGTTTATCCCGGTAAACCCTACCCATTAGGTGCCAGCTTTGATGGTGGTGGAGTAAACTTTGCCCTATATGCCGAAAATGCCGAAGGTGTTGATCTATGTCTTTTTCAAACACCCGAAAGCGAAACAGAATCAGTGAAAATTAGAATGAAGGAAAATTCGCACCACGTATGGCATGCCTACGTGCCCGATTTGCTACCCGGTCAATTGTATGGCTATCGGGTGTTTGGCCCGTACGACCCCGGCAGAGGCCACCGCTTTAATCCTCATAAATTATTATTGGACCCTTATGCAAAAGCCATCTCAGGAACCATTCAATGGCACGATGCCTTGTTTGGTTATGTTATTGGCCACCCCGATGGAGATTTAAGCTATAGCACCGTTGACAGTGCTCCATACATTCCTAAATCAGTAGTTGTCGATCATTATTTTGACTGGGAGAATGATAAATTACCAAACATACCTTATCATAAAACCATCATTTACGAAACACAGGTAAAGGGTTTTACAAAAATCCATCCCGACATACCTGAAGAGATCAGGGGTACTTATGCAGGTCTTGCCCATCCCGTTTGTATTGCTTACCTAAAACAATTGGGCATAACTGCCATCGAGCTAATGCCTGTACATCACTTTATAATTGACAGGCATTTAAACGACCACAACCTTACCAACTACTGGGGGTACAACACCATAGGTTTTTTTGCCCCCGATGTGCGCTACTCCAGTTCGGGCAGTCTGGGCCAGCAGGTTACCGAGTTTAAACAAATGGTAAAAGCATTTCATAAAGCAGGTATTGAAGTTATTTTGGATGTTGTGTACAACCACACCGGGGAGGGTAGCCAGACCGGGCCTACGGTATCGTTCAGGGGGATTGATAATGCCAGCTATTACCGGCTAACAAATGACCGGCGTTTTTACATGGACTACACAGGTACAGGTAATACACTGAACGTGATGATGCCTAATGTACTTCGATTAATAATGGATAGCCTCCGTTACTGGATCATCGAAATGCACGTGGATGGATTTAGATTCGACCTTGCAGCAACACTTGCCAGGGAACTTCACGAGGTGGATCGGTTGGGTTCTTTCTTCGATATCATTCACCAGGACCCGATCATCTCGCAGGTAAAATTAATAGCCGAGCCGTGGGATATTGGAGAAGGCGGTTACCAGGTGGGTAAGTTTCCACCGGGCTGGGCAGAATGGAATGGTAAGTACCGCGATTGCATACGTGACTATTGGCGTGGGGCAGAAAGTGGTGTGGGAGAATTTGCCTTTCGATTTACCGGCAGCCCCGATTTGTACGAAGGCGATGCCCGCCACCCAACTGCCAGCATTAATTTTATTACGGCGCATGATGGGTTTACCTTAAACGACCTGGTGGCGTACAATAACAAGCACAACGTTGCTAATAAGGAGCATAACCGCGATGGCGAAAGCCATAACCGGTCGTGGAATATGGGTGTGGAGGGACCAACAGATAATGAGGAAATCAATGCCCTTCGCGAAAAACAAAAAAGGAATTTTTTAACCACCCTATTCTTATCGCAGGGCGTGCCTATGCTGGTTGCCGGCGATGAGTGGGGAAGAACACAGCATGGCAATAATAATGCATACTGCCAGGATAACAGGATATCGTGGCTGGACTGGGCAGCAACGGATGAGAAATTGCTGGACTTCACCAGAAAAATAATACGGTTTAGAAATAAGCACCCTGTTTTTAGGCGCCGCAACTGGTTTAAAGGGCAACCTGTTAAAGGCCAGGGCCTTGAAGACATTGCCTGGTTTTTGCCCGGAGGCACAGAAATGACGGAACAAAATTGGAACCATGATTATGCAAAATCGTTGGGCGTATACCTCAATGGGCATGGCATTCACTCGCTTGGGCCCCGCGGCGAGCAGGTGATTGACGATAGTTTTTATATCATTTTTAATGCATTTCATGAAACGTTGGAGTACACCCTGCCACCAAAAAAGTATGGAAAAAAATGGCAGGTGGAGGTGACCACCGCAGACAAAAAAGCAGACAGTAAACATGTATTTCTGGCCCAGGATAAGATGCTGGTAGAAGGACGTTCTATTATTGTTTTGCGACAATTAAAATAGGTTATGATGGTGTTGGAAACTAAGAAAAGAAGCATAGGAGTAAATTTTTATAATAGTGATGAGGCTGAAATTGTGGTGTGGGCTCCAAAGGCTGGTAATTTATCGCTGGTGATAGATGGTGAGGAGGAGCCATTTCAAATGCATTCCGCTGAATATGGATATTGGAAACTCATCACACCCGTTTTAAAAAAAGGCAGCCGGTACACATTTCAAATAAATAATAACGAAGCATACCCTGACCCTACATCAATATCGCAACCGGCAGGTGTTCACAACTCATCCGAAGCAATTGGAAGATCAGCAACTATTGGTAGTTGAAAGAAGTAATAGCACCGACACTATTATTTCGATCCTTAATTTTTCAAAACAGGTACAGGCTTATTCTATT
>JANPPB010000362.1:0-2160 GCA_031428295.1 Segetibacter sp.
GTTTTCAAGGTGGGGTTTGCGATGGTTTTGTGTCTATCATCAGCAATGATGGTTCCTCAATAATTAAGACAACTTATATAGGCACCCCTGGTAATGACATGCTTTACGGAATTCAGTTTGACGCCTTTGGCTTTCCTTACATTATGGGTACAACAACCGGTAGTTTTCCGGTTATTAATGCTGCGTTTTCGCAACGCAATGGCAGGCAATTTATCAGTAAACTTAAACCTGATCTTTCGGCTTACGAATATTCAACAAATTTTGGTACAGATGTCATTACACCAAATATTTCACCTGTTGCCTTTTTAGTAGATCGCTGCCAAAACGTATACGTTTCAGGTTGGGGTGGAGAATTAAACAGATCTACCACAACAAATCAAGGTTATCCAAACTCTGGTACAACTGGGTTGACCATAACACCAGATGCGATTCAAAACCGGACAGATGGCAGCGACTTTTACTTTTTTGTTCTGGAAAAAAATGCAGCCAGTCAATTATACGGTAGCTTTTTTGGTCAGTCCAGCACTAGTGGTGGCGGCGAACATGTTGATGGTGGCACCAGCCGTTTTGATAGGAATGGGGTTATCTACCAGGCTATGTGCGCCAATTGCGGAAGAAATGCTGTTTTTCCTACCACTCCGGGTGTATGGTCGCCCACCAATGGCTCACCCAATTGTAACCTTGCTGCCGTAAAAATTGCTTTTAACCTCGCAGGTATATCCAGCAGTTTACGTGCAAGTATTAATGGTGTTATCCGCGATACCAGCGGGTGTGTTCCTCTTACCGTAGATTTTGCTGATACGGTTGCAGCGGGTAAAAGTTATGTTTGGAATTTTGGAGATGGTTCGGCTGATGTAAGAACTATAGTGCCAAATGAGAAACATACTTTCAATAATGTGGGTAACTATAGGGTACGCTTAATATCTATCGACTCTACCAGTTGTAACATCCAGGACACCGCTTATACCACTATAAGGGTAAGAAACGATGAAGCACTGTTAGGTTTTAATGCTGATAAATCCGGCCCTTGCGCATCTACAACGTACCAGTTTACCAATACGTCTACGGTACCTACAGGCAAACCATTTAGCAACAGCTCTTTCACCTGGTATTTTGATGATGGATCAGCGCCTTTTGTTACAGGTAAAGCAACCTTTACCCATGCATTTCCGGGTATTGGCACTTACAACATACGCATGGTGTTAACTGATACCAATTTTTGTAATGCTCCGGATTCCGCTGTAAAAACGTTAAGAATAGCAGCCAATGTAAAAGCTGCCTTTCAAACTCCGCCCAGTGGATGTGCTCCTTATACAGCAGTTATAAAAAATACAACAGCCGGTGGTCAAACCTTCTTTTGGCAATTTGGCGATGGTACAACTTCAAATCAAAGTGAGCCAACCCATTTGTATGCAACACCGGGCACATACACCATTAAATTAACAGCCACAGACCCCGCAACATGCAACGTTACTGACAGTGCTAAGTTTACCATAACGGTTAGCGGAAGTCCATCGGCAGCGTACACGTATGCCCCTAAACCACCACAGGAAAATACACCTGTTGAGTTTATAAATACCAGTGTTGGCGCTATTAGTTACAAATGGAATTTTGGTGATGGTGATACATTGAATACCACATCTACCCTGCCCTTTAAACATATTTTTAACGAGACCAAAGCTTACAATACATGCCTTATAGCAACTAACCAGTTTGGCTGTACCGATAGGGTATGTTTAGAAATACAAGCAAGAGTGGTACCGATAATTGATGTACCCAATGCCTTTACACCAAACGGCGATGGTATTAACGATAAGGTTTTTGTTAGGGGGTATGGCATTACAAAAATGATTTGGCGAATATATAACCGTTGGGGCGTACTGGTGTTTCAAACCGCTAACAGGTTAGAAGGTTGGGATGGCACATACAAAGGAAGTGTGCAACCTACCGAAGTTTACAATTATGTGTTAGACGCTGAGTTTGGCGCAGGGGTCAAGTTTCAGAAAAAAGGCGATATCACTTTATTATAGTTATTATGAAAAAATTTTATCTATATATAATGATTTGCATGGGCAGCCTTGCTGCCTGTGCTTCATTACAGCAGGCTTACGGGCAGGATTTGCATTTCTCACAATACTTTCATGCTCCATTACTGGTTAA
>JANPPB010000363.1:0-11376 GCA_031428295.1 Segetibacter sp.
GTAATCTGCAGCCACTTTCGATACACTCCAGGTTAATTTCTCCTTAACCTCAACTATTATTTTCTTTTTAAAATTGATAAAATGGGTGCTGTCCTTTTTCTCCAGCATTACCTCACCTTTAAAGCCCGCGCTTTCAGTACCCACAATAAATTGCGTACCCGGTTGCAATTGCGTGCCATTGATAGCAACTTCCATCTTACCCGGAAAAGTATTAACGGGGTATGAAAATGTCTGAAAATAAGAAGGCCCATTGAGTGGCAATATTCCGGTTGAAGCAAATTGTTCAGACAAATATTGCGCTGCTTTCTGCATACCATTATTAGTATAACCACGCCCCCAAAAAGTAGCAGATGTTAGCGTATCAACTATGCCTCTTGCATATTGGCTATCCTGCGCATTGGCGTTGAAAAATGAAAGCAGGAAAACTAAAACAATGAGATTTTTCAAATGCAACAATTAAATTTATTGGATGATGAACTTGTAAAAATGAGGAAACACTTTTCGCCACGCTGCCTCGTTGTGTTTGCCCAAAGGTGCCATTAACCGCTGCACATGATAGGCACCTTTGCTTTCAACTATAGATATCATTTTATCCATGTCAGGAACCATTACCCCGCTTTCGCTGCCACCGGCATAAAAATAAAATTTGTGCGCCATGCCCGGAATTTTTGCCTTAATAGCCTCGTCATAAATAGCAGGTGCCGTCCAGAATGCGGGTGAAAAAATACCTGCTCCCCCAAACACATTTGGGTACTTCATAATTGCATACATGCTAATCAATCCGCCCATGCTGCTACCAGCAATGTACGTGTTAGCAGGACCGGTTATGGTTCTATAATTTTTATCAATAAAAGGCTTTAGGGTCTCTACCAGAAAAGCAACATACTGTGCACCTTCGCCCTTACCAAACTTCTCATAATCATAAGGATTGTATTCTGACATTCTTTTGTCACCACCATTATCAATACCCACTACAATGCATTCCTTTTCACCCTTCGCTTGCAATGAATCGAGGGTCTCATCTATGCCCCACTCACCAAAAGGCGCCGTTTGTTCGTTAAACAAATTCTGCCCGTCGTTCATGTACAAAACAGGGTATATTTTTTTTGAGGTGGCATATCCTTTAGGTAGATATATCCAAATACGTCGGGTGCAGTTTAATTGGGGGATAGAAAAAGCAGTATCAACAATTTTAACCTGTGCAGTAGCTGTGTTGGGTTTTGGCTTATCAGGAAAATCGTCCTTCCAGCCTTCAATAGTTATGTTTTCTGAAACATCCTGGTTTAACTCTATTTCCCTATTTTCAATGTCAGCGCCTTTAGCAGTTGTTTCTCCCTTTTGCCATGAGCCTCTTGTAAACTTGAATTGATATTTACCGGGTGCCAGATTTTTTAAAACTATGGCCTTTCGATTATTACCAAAAGGTTTGAGTTTATAATTTTGATCTGATGGGTTCCAGTTATTAAAGCTACCCGCTACATAAATTTCGTCCAGTTGCTTTGTAGCAACCTTATCAACCACAAGGCGTAAAGTATATTGAGCTTCTACTACATGAAAAAGTACAAAGGCAACAAGAAAAAGAATCGATTTTTTCATCTGATGAAAATAGTTTTTTAAATATTAAAAATTTGCCAATAAGAGTTTGAGGGTGCATTTCAAATTCATCCTGCGTTTGGCGCAAGAAAGTAGCATACATCTTTTGCCAACTATTTTACATTTTGGTTTTAGAGTGGGTGTATATATAATTGCCACAAGTCATTAAAAACCTATATTAGTACTTTAATCATCGCTCCGCCATATTAATATTTTATGAAACTTAATCTGAAAATTCTTGCAGCATTAGTAGTTATCGCACTTGTATCGCTCCGCTTTGCATACATAAAGCAGCCACAAAAAAATCTTGAAGTAACAGGTAACCCAAAGCTTGATAAACTCAAATTGCTTCCCAACTTTAAAGCTGAACATTTATACAGCCCCTCAGAAGCGGGCAATGGGTCGTGGGTTGCCATGACTTTTGATGATAAAGGCAGAATGATTACCAGCGACCAATACGGTTATTTGTACCGGTTAACCATTCCCCCGGTTGGGGCCGATACTAATACTAATAAAGTACGGGTTGAAAAACTTGAGCTAAAAATTGATGGGGATACGGGTTACAGCCAAATAAAAATGGGCTTTGCCCATGGCTTATTATATGCCTTTAATAGTTTGTATGTTATGGTCAATCATAACCCCGATTCTGTTATGAATAAAAACAGCGGCCTCTACCGCCTGCAGGATACCAACAACGATGACCAGTTCGATAAAATAACCTTACTTAAAAACCTGGAAACACCGGGCGGCGAGCATGGCCCTCACAGTATAATTTTATCACCCGATAAACAATCAATTTTTGTAATTGCCGGCAACCACACCTTTGCTCCGGAAATGGATAGTTACCGATTGCCTAAAACATGGAAAGAAGATAATTTATTCCCGTTAATAAAAGACCCCAATGGCCATGCTAATGATATATTGGCGCCTGGTGGCTGGATTGCAAAAATTAATGCTGAAGGAACCAATTGGGAGATGGTTAGTGCCGGATATAGAAATCCTTTTGATATAGCTTTTAATGAAGATGGCGAGCTGTTTACTTACGATGCTGATATGGAGTGGGATTTTGGCATGCCCTGGTACCGGCCCACGCGTATCAATCATGTAACCAGTGGCAGTGAATACGGCTGGCGCACTGGCAACAGCAAATGGTCGCCTACATATCCTGATAATTTACCGGCAGTTTTAAATATTGGCCAGGGTTCTCCCACCAACCTTATTAGTAGTCAAAATGCCCGCTTTCCCGAAAAATACCGCAGGTCTTTAATGGCTTTTGACTGGAGCTTCGGAATTGTTTATTCTATTCTGCTTCGCCCCGAAGGATCTACATATAAAGCCAATGCCGAAGTATTTTTATCCGGAACACCTTTGCCGTTGACAGATGGTATAATTGGGCCCGATGGTGCCTTGTATTTTCTTACAGGGGGCCGCAAACTCGACTCCGATTTGTACCGGGTATATTATGGAGATAATACCACAACCAATGAACCATTAAAATCTTTACTATCTGCGCCGCAGGTTCAGGCACAAAATATAAGGAAACAACTGGAGCAATTTCATGGTACCCCAAATGCAAAAGCAGTAAGTACCGCATGGCCTTACTTAAATAATAACGACCGTTTCATTAGGTATGCTGCCCGAATTGCAGTAGAACATCAACCTGTAAACGAGTGGCGTGAAAGAGCATTGGCCGAAAAAGATCCTCAGCTATTAACACAGGCTATGATTGCTTTAGCCCGGACCGACAGCCCTGATATAGCCCCTAAAATAATTGATGCCTTAACTGCCATCAACTTTACTGCACTACCCGTTGCTCAAAAAATTGATGTGGTCAGGGCTTTTGAATTAACCGTTTTACGCATGGGTAAACCAACTGGTGCTGCATATACAAAAATGATTGCTTATCTCAACCCGCAATACCCTGCTAAAACAAACGAATTAAATCGCTTACTCAGCAAGGTGCTGGTATATGTTAATGCACCGCAGGCCGTTGCCAAAACAATGGCTTTGATGGCAACAGCTACAGATACCGACGACTCAGGCCAGAAAACATTTACCAATTCTGCCGACCTTGTTGCCCGTAGCACACAGTATGGATTGGATATTGCGGGCATGTTGGCCAAAACCCCGCCTGCTCAAAAAATTTATTATTTAACGGTACTTAGCGAAGCCAAAAGTGGCTGGACACCTCTGCTACGCGAAAAATATTTTAAGTGGTATAATACTGCATATAGTTACAAGGGTGGCAATAGTTACATAGGTTTTATTGAGAAAGCCCGAAAAATGGCCCTGGCAAATAGTCCAAAACAGACAATGGAACATTATAATTCCATCTCAGGGAACGACATGGTAATAACTAACGGAAGAAGGGTTACTGTAACTGGAAATCCTAAAGGGCCGGGCCGGGATTGGAAAATGGAGGATGCTCTGGCTGTGATTAATAACGATACTACTAACCGTAATTTTCAGCAAGGTAAAATGTTATTCGGAGCCGCGTTATGTGGTACCTGCCATAACATGAAAGGCGAGGGTGGCGCCGTTGGCCCCGATCTTAGCCAGGTAGGCACCCGCTTTTCAAACCGCGATATACTCGAAGCCATTATTCATCCCAGCAAAGTAATTTCTGACCAGTATGCCGCCACCGAGTTTACCATGAAAGATGGCAGCATAGTAACCGCCCGATTAAGAAATCTTGAGAATGGCAAATATTACGTGTCATTAAATCCCTTTGCACCACAAACGTTGCAAACCATTTTAAAGAAAGATGTGGTTAGTACCAAACTTTCCGATGTATCCATCATGTACCCCGGCACCATCAACCGATTGAATAAAGAAGAATTAAAAGACCTGTTAGCCTACATGGTTTCGGGTGCTAATAAAGATGCTGAAATGTACAAGCCAAAAGTTGGTGCTACCTCAGCAACAACCGGCAAGACTGCTTCGAATAGATAATCGGCCAAATTAAAATTGTTCCTAGCTCATGTATTCAGTCCTAACATTTTTAATGATGATTAAAAGGTTAAAAGGAGGTTTGTTTGATACAAAATAGCTGGACCGATAAAATTTCAAATGCTACACAACTGGGCGGCATTGAAACTGCAGTTCTTGATAATGGACCCGGACGTGGTACCCGTATAGCCTGGATCAATACCGGTACAGGGCTTCGGTTTAAAGTAGTTCTTGACAGGGCAATGGATATAGCCGATGCATTTTATAACAAGCACAGCCTTGCATGGATAAGCCATAGCGGAATAACTGCCCCGCAGCCGTTCTCGAATAAAGGATTAGACTGGCTGAAGACTTTTGGAGGCGGATTGCTTACTACTTGCGGCCTCAGCCATGTAGGTGGACCCGAGACTGATGAATTTGGAGAGCGGGGTTTGCATGGTCAAATAAGCAATCTTCAGGCAGAAGTGGAATCTATTATTCAACCAGATCCTATTGCGGGTAAAATGAAGATGAGTATTACAGGCAGGATAAAAGAAAGCTCAGTACTTGGACCCAATCTTGAATTGAAAAGGACTATCTCCGCAACCCTTGGCGAATCAACTATCAGGATTGATGACGAAGTTGTAAACCGGGGAAACATGCCTGCACCTCACATGTTGTTATATCATTTCAATTTTGGCTGGCCTTTGGTTGACGAGGGAACAAATATTATTTGGCAGGGCAAATGGCAACCCCGTGAAGGCAGTACTAATAAGATTTATAAGGAAGGAAACAATTATCAAAGGTGTCCTGCCCCATTAGCGGATCATAGCGGTACAGGTGAGGAAGTAGCTATGATAGATATTGATGCCGACAACATGGGTTGGAGTACCTGCGGGCTTTATAATAGCAACCTGGGTCTTGCACTTTTTTTACGTTTCAAAAAAGAACAACTGCCATGGTTAATCAATTGGCAACACTGGGGTAAAGGTGAATATGTAACCGGGCTTGAACCGTCAACAAATACTCTGATTGGCCAGGCAAAAGCAAGGGAGCGAAACGAACTGATCTTTTTACAGCCCGGAGAAAGCAGGAAGTACGAGGTGATAATTGAAGTATTAGATGATCAACAAAAAATTAAAGAATTTCTCTATAAACACGGATGATAATTAAAATACCGTTGCAAATCCGTCAATTATTTTCGCCACATGTATCCGTAAAAGGGTTGGCTGCCTAAGTTTCCCCCGGATAAAATGTTGCCAGATTTTTAACCTGTTGAGCCTTTACAAATTACCATTATTCACCCAAAAACATTAAAAATTTTTAATGTTTTGAAATATCTGCTTGTCAAATATGAAAAAAAACATTCAACAAAAGATGAAGTATCTATGCATGCTTTTTCTTTTACTAATCGCATCTGCCGGCTGGGCACAGGTAAAAGTAACCGGAAAAATAACCGACAATAAAGGCGCAGGATTGTCGGGAGTATCTATACTGCTTAAAGGCACCGGAACCGGAACCGGCACCGATGCCGATGGTAACTTTTCTATTAGTGTTCCCAATAGCAAAGCCGTATTGGTTATTTCGAGCATAGGATATACCACCCAGGAAATGGTGGTTAACAACCGGAGTAATATAAATATTACCCTAACTGCTGATGAAAAATTATTAGAAAATGTAGTAGTAATTGGCTACGGCAGCCAGTTAAAAAGAGAAGTAACCGGAGCGGTGCAAACGATAAATGAAAAAGAGTTAAAAGATATACCGGTTTCTCAGGTCACTCAAAAACTTCAGGGCCGTTTGGCCGGGGTTCAAATTAATCAAACTACGGGTAAGCCAGGCCAGGGCATGTCGGTTCGTATCCGGGGTCAATTATCTGTCTCTGCGGGTAGCGATCCATTATATGTAGTAGATGGCTTTCCATTAACCGGAAACATTAGTACCCTTAATCCGGATGAAATTGAAACGATCTCAATTTTAAAAGATGCAGCCTCTACATCGCTGTATGGTTCCAGGGCCGCCAATGGGGTAGTTTTAATAACCACTAAAAAAGGTAGAAGGGGCCAGACCAATGTAAATTTAAACACGTTTGCAGGTATGCAATATGTACCCGAGAAAGGCAGGGTACAAATGATGGATGCCGTTGAATTTGCTCAATTCAAAAAAGAATATTACGAAGATGCAGGCCGGCCGGTACCTGTAGAATTTCAAAACCCTGCTCAATATGCAGGTAAATCAAACGACTGGTATGGAGCTTTATTAAGAAAGGCACCTTTGCAGAGCTACACCTTAAGCATAACCTCAGGAACCGATAAATTAAATACCGCCCTTGTAGCAGGGGTGTTTAATCAGCAAGGGGTGGTTTTAAATAACTTATATAAAAGATATTCTTTAAGGATGAACTCGGATTATACTATCTCCGATAAAGTTAAAATAGGCTTTAACCTGGCTCCTTCCTATGTGTTTGACAATACCCCGCGTACTGATGGAGACCGGGGAACAGGCATTCTTTTTAATGCACTGCATACCTGGCCCGTTATGCCTATTTACGATCAAAATGGAGAGCTAACAAAGTTTAACCAATTTCCGGGAAGTACGGGTAACATTTTTGCATACCCTAACTGGGTAAGGGCAGCACAAGAGCTGGTAAATGAAACAAAAAATACCAACCTGCTATCTAATGTTTATCTGCAATACCAGCCAATAAAAGATTTGGTACTTAAGTCTACTTTTAATGTGGAGTATGCAAATTCAAATTTCTTCTTTTTTAACCCTTCTACAGCCACCAGTGCCATCAATGTTCCCATACCCACTACGGCTGTTTCTATCAGGCAAAATTTTGAAAACTATTCATGGTTGAACGAAAACCTGGCCACCTATACCCGCAGTATTAAGGATCACCATTTTGAACTGTTAGGAGGATTTACTTTTCAAAAAAACCGGCAAATATTTACCCGTATTCAAGCCGACACTTACACTGATGACAGGCTTCCAACCATACAGGGAGCATTGAACATAAATCGCGGAGGCACTAACAATGGAGTAAACGAATTTGCCCTTACTTCCCTCCTATCCAGGTTAACTTATAATTACCAGGGTAAATATCTTTTTACTGCTTCTGTTCGCAGCGATGGTTCATCACGCTTTGGTTCAGCAAATCGCTATGGTACTTTTCCCTCAGCGTCTGTGGGCTGGGTAATGTCCGACGAAAACTTTCTAAGAGATTCCAAAAAAATCTCATTTGCTAAATTAAGAGCCAGTTATGGCTTAATAGGCAACAACAATATTGGCAACTATACACAATATGCCCTGGTAAACAATACCGTAAACTCAGTTTTTGGAAATACCGTTGCAACAGGTGCTGTGGTAACTCAATTAGCTAATCCCAAGCTAGGATGGG
The DNA here is from genome assembly GCA_031428295.1 of Segetibacter sp. Classification (GTDB taxonomy): domain Bacteria; phylum Bacteroidota; class Bacteroidia; order Chitinophagales; family Chitinophagaceae; genus Segetibacter. The sequence goes on from JANPPB010000363.1 coordinate 7,922, forward strand.
AAACAACAAAACAACTTGATCTTGGTTTAGATCTGGGTTTATTTAAAGACAGAATTCAGTTTACGTACGACTTCTATGTAAAAAATACTACCAACCTTCTGTACAGTGTACAAATTCCGCAAGAATCAGGTTTTGGTAACTTTAATGATAACATTGGCGAAATTAAATTTTGGGGACATGAGTTTGCGGTAACTACCCGTAACACCCAGGGAAAACTAAAATGGACGACCAATGCAAATATTTCATTTAATCGTAACAGGGTTATTTCATTAGCCGATGGCATTGACCGTGTATATGGTACTTTCCATATTACCCAGGTGGGTAAACCATTTGGTCAGTTTTACGGTATGGTTGCAAATGGGGTTTATTTAAATCAGGGTGATCTGGATAAAAATCCTAAAATTCCAGGTCGTTCAACCGTGGGCAGTATTAAATTAATTGATGTAAATGGCGATGGTGTTATAACCATGGGTGGCAATAAAGATGACAGGACAATCATTGGCAACCCCTTTCCCAAATTTACTTATGGCATTGTTAATACTTTTCAATTAGGCAATTTTGATTTTACCATTGTTGGATCTGGCTCCTATGGTAATCAATTGCTTGTTCGTCACCTTTATAGCACTGCCAACCTTGATGGCGTATTTAACCTGGTTAAAGAAGTTAAGAACCGTTTCAGGTCCGAAGCAAACCCCGGTAAAGGGTTTTATGGAACAACAGTGGGCGGCGGTAATGTTACCGGTATTGAAAGAGACTGGATGAACAGCCGCTTTATTGCAGATGCTTCGTTTTTTACAATTAAGAATATAACACTTGGCTATAACCTGGGTATTAAAAACAAGTTGTTTTCTTCTGCAAGGTTGTACACATCTATACAGCAGGTTTATGTGTTCACTAATTATTGGGGTGGTCCAAACCCTGAAACCAGTGCAAATGGTGCAGGTAATGGCGACGGTGGTAACCTAAGCCAGGGTGTAGACCTTTCTAATTATCCGGTACCACGTACCTATACCCTGGGGGTTAATCTTACTTTTTAAACCGGCAGATTAAATCATAATTGTTCATAATTATATTAATAAAAATGAAAATAAAAATTATAGTGGCCTGTATGGTTTTATTTACCATATCGAGTTGCAAAAAATCGTTGGATATAAAGCCTGAAACCGCTCTAAGTTCGGCTACCTTTTTTAAAACAGAATCAGATTTCAAACAAGCCGTAAACGCAGCGTATGTGCCCCTTAGAGCCATTGTGAATGATCGTGCCTACCTGTTGGGCGAAATGCATTCCGATAACACCTATTACTTTCGTAATATTCTTTTTGGAGCAACTGATCAACAGGAGAATATTGCTGACTTTGCTATTCCTACTTCAGGCGGAATAACCACTAATGTGCACATCCTAAACCAATACCGCCTCGATTATCAGATTATAGCCCGCGCCAATCAAATTTTAACCACGATTGATGCAGTGGAATTTGATGCTACAAATAAGGCAAACTTAAAGGGACAGGCATCGTTTCTAAGAGCTTATGCCTACTTTGAATTAGTACGTTACTTTGGAAAAGTTCCCTTGCATTTAACGCCTGTTACCAACCGTGCGGAAGCAGCACTTCCTTTAGCATCGGTAGAAGAAATATATGTACAGATTATTAAAGATGCAACGTTTGCTGCATCCTCTTTGCTGTCCAAGTCTAAGCAGGAAGCAGGCAGGGCTACATCGGGTGCTGCAAAAACTTTATTAGGTAATGTATATATCGTGCAAAAAAAATGGGCCGAAGCAGAGGCTGTTTTAAAAGATGTAGTTAACAGTAATGAGTATTCCCTAATGCCAGAATACAATAATGCTTTTTCCGGAACCAATTCAAACAAAAACAACCAGGAGTCGGTTTTTGAAGTGCAGTTTTTAGAAGGGTCAGCGGGTTATAATGGTAGTATTATTTACAATTCACTACCCCGCCCAATAACGGCAGCCGAATTACAACCCATTACAGGTACAGCCAATCCTCAGGGCCTGTCAGGCGAAGGAAACAACGCACCTACCCCCGATATAATAGCAGCATATGAAACGGGTGATAAAAGAAAAGATGCTTCTATCGCATACGTTACACTTAGCCAGAGTTTACGGGCAAACAAATTATATCCTTATATTAAAAAGTTTGCTGCCCCCCACGCTTTGCATGGTAATACCGGTAATAATTTTCCAATCTACCGTTATGCAGAGGTATTGTTGTTTTTAGCTGAAGCTTTAAACGAGCAAGGCAAAGGCGGTGAAGCATTGCCTTTCTTAAATAAGGTTAGGGACAGAGCATTTGGCGCTGGTGTGTCTAACATAACTACTACCAGCCAGGTTGATTTGCGCGATGTGGTTTATAAGGAAAGAAGAGTGGAACTGGCATTTGAAAACAAACGCTGGTTCGATTTAATTAGAACAGGCAGAGCCGTTGCCATTATAACAGCTTATGGTAATAGAATTAAGGCAAACCCACAGGATTATTATTATCCCGCTGGTGCTGTTCCACCAAATAATGCTTTTACCAATTTAGATTTATTGTATGGTTTGCCTGCCGATGAGGCTGCTTTAAGCCCTTACTTTTAAGTTAAAAACAACAACACAAATTAAATTACAACGGACGTTAATGGTAAGCACGCCAACCAATGGGCAACTACATTGCCGGGTTGGTGTGCTATTATCAAAACAAATTTCAGCCTGCTTAAAAGCATAAAAGTCATTTTATTTTGCAGCAAGCTGAATTACGTTATCCAACATCGTTGTCATACTTATTCCGATTTATCGGAACCTACCTGTACGGCAACAACAAATAATCAAACTTCATTCAATGTTGTTTACTCAGGCACTTAACCGCTTAAGAATAGGGTACAAAGCAATACCATACAAGTGCGCTTAAAAAGTAATCAGCTTTTGAGACTCAGCTTCTTCATCTTCGTTGTGCGAATAAATTTTTAAGTATACAAAAATACATAAGTAATTAACCCGACTGCTGCACCTTTAAATAGGAAGGAATCATTATTTTAGACTTTAATATAATTGCTATGGAAATAAGTAAAAAAACAAGTTTAGCACAAAAAGCTTTTTACCAGGGGCAGGGCATTGTTCGGCTGGCACCTACATGGGTACCCCGTTCATTTTGTGTGCCCGGTCGCCGTATTAAACTACACCCCGACGATTATTATGTGTTGGGGGGTGCCCGTGGCGGTATAGATGAACGGTGGTTATCATCAACAACCCCTGCAAAGAATGGCCCACTCACCGGAGAAAACGAAGGCTTAAGTGCTATTGTATTTACTGATGGTAGCAATGAAGAAAGAATATTGCTAAAGGATGCCATTGATGAACTGAAAGGTGCATTAATTGGTGACAGGCTATGGAATGAATATAAAAGCTGGCCGATGTATTCAAAGTTTTTTGACAACATGGGGCCATTGCCGCATCATAT
>JANPPB010000364.1:0-2426 GCA_031428295.1 Segetibacter sp.
CCAACAGTTTGGTCTCGACCTCAACCAATCAATTTATATTAGCCTACTGTTTTACCTAATAACAGTAATGGTGTCGTTAGTGGGAGTAAGATGGATGTATAAAGAACCATTACAATCATAGGCTACACTGGCTGTGGCTTCTGACTATTCACTGTACCGCAACATGACTTTGTTAACCGAATAATAAGACTTAATTTCTAACTTAAACCTTACAATTATATGAGATTAATTACAATTGTATCAGGCCTGTTGCTGCTAATTGCAGCATGCAAACCAGGCAGCAATAACAACTATGCATCCCAAAAAGAAGCCCAGGTATTTCTTGATAGTTTCAACAGGGAGTATGTAAAAGTATACACCGTTTATACCGAAGCGCAGTGGACGTCTAATACGCATATTGTAACTGGAGACAGTACCAATGCAGTGGCCGAAAAAGCCACTGGTAAAACGTTTAGCGATTTTGCAGGCAACAAGCTAATGGTAGATCGCATTCAATTTTTTTTAAAGCAGAAAGACAATCTTACTGCCCTGCAGGTGCGGGAACTAAATGCAGCATTGTACCAGGCAGCGAACTATACGCAAACAGCATCGCAGGCTGTAGCCGATAGAATATCAGCTGAAACAAAACAGACTGAAACGTTATACGGTTACACGTATAAGTTAAACGGCAAGGCGGTTTCGACCAATGATATTGATAAAATTCTGCGGGACGAAAATGATGTGAACAAGAGACTGGCCGCATGGAATGAAAGCAAAGAGATTGGCAGGAAACTTAAAGGTGGACTTACAAACCTGAGAAATCTTCGCAATAAGGTAGTGCAGTCGCTCGGCTACAATGATTACTTTACTTACCAGGTTAGCGATTATGGCCTTACAAGTACAGAAATGCTTTACCTGTGTAAAAAGATCAACCGCGAACTGTACCCGCTGTACCGCGAATTGCATACCTACGCCAGGTATGAGTTAGCAAAAAAATATGGACAAAACCAAATACCTGATTACCTGCCTGCACACTGGACACCTAACCGTTGGAGCCAGGACTGGAGCAGCATTGTAGATGTGAAAGGCATTAACCTTGACAGCATTTTAAAACCAAAAAGTGCTGAGTGGATCGTTAAAGAAGGAGAGGCATTTTATGAGAGCCTGGGCTATCCTGCTTTGCCCCTGGTGTTTTGGCAAAAGTCAAGTTTGTATCCTTTGCCTGCTACGGCCAATTACAAAAAGAACAACCATGCATCTGCGTGGCATATGGACATGCAAAACGATGTACGTAGCCTGATGAGTGTTGAGCCAAACACCGAATGGTTCGAGACTGCTCATCATGAACTTGGCCACATCTATTACTATATCAATTACACCAACGATAGTGTACCTCCTATTTTACGGCAGGGAGCAAACCGTGCTTTTCACGAAGCCATGGGTAGTATGATTGGTATGGCTGCTATGCAAAAACCTTTTTTGCAGGGCAAAGGGTTGTTGCCACAGAATGCAGAAAGCAACGATACTCTAAAGCTTTTACAGGAGGCATTAAACTATGTTGTGTTTATTCCGTTTGCAACTGGTACCATGGCGGAGTTTGAACATGACTTGTATAAAAATAACCTCCCTGAAAATGAGTATAACCAAAGATGGTGGCAGCTAGCAAAAAAATACCAGGGTATTGTACCTCCTGCAGCAAGAGGTGAGGAATACTGCGATGCAGCAACCAAAACGCATATTAATGATGATGCAGCCCAGTACTATGATTATGCATTATCGTACATATTGCTGTTTCAAATGCACGATCATATTGCAAAAAACATACTGCACCAGGACCCGCATGCAACCAATTATTTTGGCAATAAAGAAGTAGGAAAGTGGCTGGCCGGTATAATGAAGTTGGGTGCAACAAAAGACTGGCGGCAAGTACTGAAAGACGCAACCGGGCAGGAGCTAAGCGCAAAAGCAATGGTGGGATACTTTGAGCCGATTATGAGTTATTTAAAAAGAGTAAATGCTGGAAGAAAATACACGTTGCCCGAGACGATGCCGGAATAAGCATTGATATTGCTTATGCTGAATCACGATGGCCGTATTGGTTGATAAAGATTCTTTTTGCCTACTGGTTTGTCGATAAATGTGCAAGCGATGATGGCCGGTACAAAAGCGTAAGGATGAGCTTATGAAAAATGCTTGCTATCAAAAACCAGGGGCGTTTTTAAAGTCCCCCTTCGGGGGATTTAGGGGGCTGCCATTGCTCCCAACCATGCCATAGTGCCCATGCCTGTTTCGATGGCTCTTTCATCAATATTAAATAAAGGTGTGTGTACATTATGAACAATACCCGCTTCTATATTTCGCACACCCAGCCGGTAAAAGCAACCGGGGACAATATGCGTATAATAGCCAAAATCTTCGGCACCCATTCTTAGCTCAGTTTCTTCTAC
>JANPPB010000365.1:0-1893 GCA_031428295.1 Segetibacter sp.
GTTGGCCTTTTTGCAGCATTGGCAACTTTCCAGCCGGTTCTGTACATCCATTCGGTCATGCGGGCCAGCTTGGCTATGTTTATAATCTTTGGCTCATCCATGGGTGTGTGGTATAATGGGTGTAACAAAGTAGAGTAAAAGATGGCAGGGTAGCCAGCACGTGCATAAGGCAGATGATCACTTCTAAAATACCAGCCTTCAACATGCTCAGGTTTATCCCACAGGGTATCCAGTTTAAACTTAGGACCTTCAGCATTGGCTTGCATGGCCATTTGTACCAGGGCAATAGAGTTGCGATGTGGTGACTGAGATCCTAACAATGCAGCACTGTCGGGATTGTTATAACCAATCATATCGCCGTTTAATACAGCCACTATAGCTGCTTTATTTACGGTGGGATGTTCGGCGTAATATTTAGAACCTAACAGTCCTCTTTCTTCAGCACCATGCCAAACAAACAAAGCCGATCGCTTGCCGGGAGATTTTTTAAAAGCCCTTGCTATGGCTAAGATTGCCACGTTAACCGAAGCGTTATCATCTGCTCCATTGTAAATGCTGTCAGTGCTATATGGCTGCCGTACTCCATCATGATCGGTATGCCCGCTAAACAGTACAAACTCTTTTTTAAGTAACGGGTCAGTGCCTTCTATTTTACCAATAATATTTACCGATGGGTAGTTAAATGTTTCTATTGTTATATTAGCTGAAAGGGTAGCACCGGGTGTTGTAATCAGGCCTATGTCTTTTTGATGAATCCACAAGATGGGCACCTTAGGAGATGTAACTGCATTGGCCCCTCCTTCAATATCGTAAAGTCCACGGCTTAGGGCAGGTTGTACCGCCGGCCAGCTTACCTCGCCCATTGCATCAGTTATAAAAATGATGGCGGCTGCACCGCGATCCATCAGTTCTTTACCATACTTGCGTAACACATAACCGGGGTACCTGCGTTCCGGTAACGAAACATTTAAATTGATTCCGGAAGGCGACACCTGTACTGCTACAGCCTTTCCTTTTAAGTCCAGCTTATCAAGGTCGGCTTTATCTGCACCACCCACAAACACAACTGAGGCGGATACATTTGCAGGAGCTGTTTGAGCTACCAAAACATCATTCCATAAAACCATTGTTTTTCCGTTAAGGCTAATGCTGCTGGCATTGCTTACGCGATTACGAACCATATTAAAAAATTGGAAATAGGTGCCATCATCCCCTGCTGGTTTTAAGCCAATTTTTTCAAGTTTGTTTACCCACCATACCGAGGTTTTTAATTCGTCAAGTGTGCCAGCTTCCCTTCCCCTGAAATGGTCGCCCGCCACTTCAAATAAATCTAAACGAAGGTCCTCCTGTCGAATAGCTTGCAAAGCAGGTGGCCTGGTTACTTGCTGGGCCATTGTAGTTAATTGTACAAAAAGAAATAAACCTTGAAACAGAACCCGGCATATTGTAGTGTATTGCATAAGTATTCAGCTAAGAATGAATATAAAAAGGGTGTAAGTTAATTACAAAATAAATTGAGTCAGCCTTTAGGATCGGGTTAGAAAGATGATGATAGTAATGAAGATGAGATATTTTTTTTGGTTCAGCTTTGATTACAATTTAAAGTTGGTTTTTATAGGGGCTAAATTGCTTCTGACTAATATAATGTAAATCAACTTTGATGGTGCAACAAAAAGCAGGATAAGTTTTTATAGTTGTGCAGCAATAAATATTAAATTGTTGCTTTAAACGACTTGCCATTATGAAAAAACAACCATTACCCCGCCGTAAATTTTTAAGAGATGTTGCTGCAACATCTGCCGGCCTTTTTACCTTGTCATCATTTGCAAACCCTGTCCAAAGTGCAGGTTTGGGTACATCCTCCTACGTTGATGAACAATATTTAATAGCGCC
>JANPPB010000366.1:0-2243 GCA_031428295.1 Segetibacter sp.
GATGGCTTATTGGTTGGGCTGGGTACTAAAGCAGGCAACCTGGCTTACCTGCAATCTGTTGACTATACCATCAAAAATATTAAAGGCTATAACTTTCAGGCAAGACATTTAGACCGCTTACTGGCTAATGAACCATCATTAGAAGACTGGGTGGGTCTTGCAAAAGACTTACAGCAAAAACTCACTGATAACATAATTATTAATTCTGTTAAAGCACTTCCACCTGAAGTTTACAATATATCAGGACCTGAATTAACAGCTAAGCTTATTGCAAGAAGAGACAGACTAGTACAATTTGCTGAAGAATATTATGCAGTATTAGCCAAAGAAGTTGAAATAACAGGCTCTGAAAACAAAGAACAGTTTGAGGTTACCGCCATGGGCAACGATACTAAAGTAGAAATATTTGACTTTGATAGTACTGGCGCAAAAAAAAACCAGGCCTTCTACAGTCGTACATTCCATAGTGGCGAAACCAAAGAAATAAGGCTTTATGGCATTGGCAATAAAGACAAATTTGTGGTGAAGGGAAATGGAAATAACAACATTGAGACCCGTATTGTGGGTGGATCAAAAAAAGACGACTATGAAGTTGATAAAGACTTTAAAGGCAAGCTTAAAATTTATGACACTAAAGACAACAACTTTAGTGTAACTCCCGGCACAAAATTTCGGTTATCGGACGACAGCTCCATACACGCTTTTGACTACAATGCCTTTTTACCAGACGTTGCAAAATTGAAAGCAGGCATCAGTTATAATAATGAGGACCGGTTGTTTGTAACATTGGGGTACCGCATAACAAAACAACAATGGCGCAAGTTGCCCTTTGGTTACCAGGCAAACTTTAATGTCAATTATTCTATAACCCAGAAAGCTTTTAGTTTTGAATACAATGGTGTTTATAACAAGGCTGTTGGCCTTTGGAACCTGGGCGTTTCAGCATTGTACGATGACATAATAGATGTACATTTTTCTGGTATTGGTAATAATACCAAACTGTTGATTCCGACACCTGATTATTATCGCTACCGCAACCACGAAGCCAATGTTGCATTAAGTCTTTTTAGGAACTATGGCCAACATCACAATGTGTCGTTTACCGGTTTTTACAACGTTGTGAATGTGCTGCAAAATACCGACCGGTTTATCAACCTTGGATATGGCAATTCACACAAATCCATATTTACTTCCAACAAGTTTACAGGTGCCCGTGCTGACTATCGTTTCACCACCGTGAACGATAAATACTTTCCTACTAAAGGCGTCACTTTTACATCGGAAGCTGAGTATACCCATAATATTACGAAGCCTAAAAATTCGGTTACCAGATTTACCGGATCTTTTGGATTTTATGTGCCCATAGCCCGGTCGCTGACACTTGCCATAAAAACAGGTGCTGCAACTTTGGTTGGCGACCCCGAATTTTACCAGTTAAATAAATTAGGTAGTGGCAGAACTTTACGTGGTTTTCAACGGTTCCGGTTTTATGGAAAAAGTGCCGTGTATAATCAAAACGAACTTCAATACAGTTTTAAAGTCAGGAGTTATTTGTTTAGTGGAAAAATGGGTTTAATTGCATTGATGGACAATGGCCGGGTATGGCAGCCGGGAGAACAATCTAACCTATGGCATGTGGGCGCAGGAGGAGGTGTTTTGCTGGCTCCTTTTAACAGGTTCGTAATATCGGCCACCTATACAAAATCAAATGAAGATGCAAGGTTTAATGTAAGATTAGGAAAGCTTTTATAGCATAAGAAATAAGTTCAGTTATAAGCATTCAAAATTTTTATACCACCAGGAAGATGGGGGTATAAAAAGATAGCGGAACTTTTGAGATCCGCTATCTTTTTTTTAACTATTTATGATTATCCGGGAGGTGTGTATTCGTGACGGATGAAAAGTGATCAATGGACAATTGCCGGAGTAATTTATTCATCGTACATCATCCTGTTCAGCAGCGAAATTATAGTTAAACGGAGCGTCGCAACAATGCATCATTTGTATTCAACTGCAGGTAACCACCATTCTTTTCTGCATTAATTCCAGCTACGCGAAAATACTTTTTGCAGCAGTGGAGTGGTTCTTGCAGCAGCCTGCATACGTACTTCAACTTCTTTCTCCGCAATCTTTCTAAACATTGACTCTGCAACAAGGCCTGCCATTAAATTTGCAAGATCAACATTTACTTTTTTGCCTGTTATTGCCTGAACAGGCATCATGATCTTATTCCACTGATCGGT